>JAAYKH010000061.1 GCA_012522475.1 Chloroflexota bacterium
TCATGCGCAGGTTATTGGCCGGGTGACCAATGAAGCCTTCAATCTGAACCACATTACCCTCTTGCAGGTTTTCAGCTAACCATTCGGCGCTGATGCGGGCAAATTCATACTGGTTATGACCAACATTGATAACGCCCTTGGCTTCGATTTCCTGATCAATCGAGAAGACCAGGATGCCCATGTCAACAGCTTCCTCAAGGATCTGGTTGAGGGCAACCGCGTCTCCAGGGTTGACCAAAATTGCGTCCACGCCAGCGTTGATCAGATTTTCGAGCTGTTCGATCTGGCCAGCAACGTCGGTGTCAAAGTTTTCAATGACCAGGTCTTTGGTCAGACCCAGGGCTTTGTACTCCTCGTTGATGGTGATCAGGTTGTCGATCATCTGCGTGCGGTACTCACCACTGATGAAGGGGTTTGAAATACCAATTGTGAAGGGTGCACCCTTTTCAGAAGGCACTTCTTCTTTGGGTTCATCAGCAACAACCTCTTCTTCAACAGGTTTTTCTACCTCGGGCTTGTCAGCGGTTTTACCACAGGCTGCCAATGCGCCACCTAAAATGGCGAAAAGCGCGAGGATTGCAAAAAGTTTTGATAGTTTCTTCATTCCGTCTCCTAATAGAAATATTTTGATTAACTATTGTTTTGCATGAAAGGTATTCTGTTTTTATTTATTAGCAGTCAATCACCTCCGTTCAATGAAAATTGTTTTAATTTTACCCTGTCTTTATATTAAGAATAACTAACAACCTGAGTATTATACCATAAAGCTTTGCTCATGTTATAAAATGATAAACTCAGATTATTATTGTTATAGTTCAATGGAAAGGATGCTTTATTAATGAGCGTCTGAATCAATCTGAACACGATCTCCTGTGCCTGCAGATTTCTGGCAGGCAATAACCGCCTCCAGGGCCTTGTATCCTTCTAGTCCAGGAATAGGTACCTCTTTGTTGTTACGCAATGCATCCACAAAGGCATCGATAATGCCTGATTTGACCTGTTCAATATTGGTAGATTTCTTCCCTAGGCGGAAAAACGCTCCAGTTTCATGGTCATGTTGCAGGATCAAAGGGAATTCAGGGTCAGAATAGATCGATAGAACACCCTTATCGCCATAAATCATGGTTTTGTTTTCTTCGACTTGGTACGTCCAGCTCGTGATCACAGTCCCCATTGCGCCTTTTGCTGTTCTCAGCACACAAATAGCATTGTCTTCCACGCTAATACGTTCCCCATCAGGAAAAGTCTTAACCAGTGTATCTGCCATCGCATTGACTTCGACAAAATCATCATCGAGAAGAAACCGCATCAGGTCCAATTTGTGTATTGCCAAATCCCCTAAAACCCCCAAACCTGCAATCTCATTATTAAAAACCCAAGTTTTTTCTCCATCAATGGCTCAATATTCACACACAGGGTGCCCAAATATAGTGGTGAAGGATAAGACCTTTCCCAATTTACCGGCTTGGATGATTTCCCTTGCTTTTATGTGGGCGGGTTCCAGGCGTTGGTTTTGGCCAATCATCAATTGTTTACCGCTGGATTTTGCTGCATCAAGCATGTTTTGCGCATCCTGTAAGTTGGTTGCCATCGGCTTTTCACAGAGAACATGCTTTCCAGCCTGGAGAGCAGCAATAGTCATCTCTGCATGGGTCGTATTGGTGGCAGCAACAATGACCGCATCAATATTGGGGTCAAGTAGCATTTGACGATAATCCAAATAAGCTTTGCTGCCATATTCCTGAGCTAATTCTTTGGCACGCGCTTCAACGACATCACAAATTGCGGTTACTTCAGCATGAGAATTCATTTGTATTTCAGGCAAGTGACGTACACGGACAATTTTTCCTGCGCCAATAATTCCAATTTTAATGGTCATAGCTCCTCCTTCATGTCTCATCTGAATTGAATGTATCCTTACAAACTATTAAAACGCTTTCAAAATCAGGCGTTCCTTGGCGTACCGTGCGCCATCAGAGATAACATTTGGGTACCTGAAGGCTCACGTTTTGAAATAAATCCAGTTTCGGATTCATAACGAATGCGTCAACGCCAATGCGCTGTGGCTGATATGCCGCTCATTAAGCTATTATTATAACCAATTAATATATAAGCTGTATTAAATATTAGATCAATAATGAGCACCCAATTAATTCTTATCAACTGCTAAAAAACAAAGCGTTAAAAACCTCGTCTATTTCGTATAGATTATAATAGTAAGCGCTGGCGCATAACTTGGAGGCGATTCTGTGGATGATATTAAAATTCAATCGATTTGGCTTATAATAAGTTTGTAACATTATGCGTAGAATTCGTGGAGGCGTGTTGAATGGCGGAATTGATCCTGGGGATAGAAATTGGCGGCACAAAACTTCAATTGGGGCTGGGGACATCCGAAGGCACCATCATCGCGCTGCATCAGGGAAAAGTGGATGTTGATGCGGGGGGCGAAGGCATTCGCCATTGGCTCCTTAAAGAAATACCTGCTTTTCTCAACCAGTTCGGCAGCCAGGCTGAGAAACCTGTTGCAATTGGATGTGGATTCGGCGGGCCCTTGGATCGCAATCGTGGGAGCGTGCTCAAATCTAACCAGATCATCGGGTGGCAGGATTTTCCCTTAAGGGATTGGCTGCAAAAAACCTTTGAGATGCCTGCCTGGGTTGAAAATGATTCTAACGCGGCCGCCTGGGGAGAGTATTGTCTCGGGAGTGGAAAAGGTACGCAATATTTCTTTTACACCAACCTGGGCAGTGGTGTGGGGGGTGGATTTATTTTAAATGGGTCTTTGTATGACGGGCAAGGTTTTGGTGCTGGCGAATTTGGGCATATGTACATTCCCAATCCACTTAATAAATCTGTGTGGGACCCTATAAAAATTGAAAATGTATGTTCGGGCTGGTCGATTGAAAAACGATTGCGACAGCCCGGCTACGTTCCACAATCCTCTTTACTTTACAAATTTCTAGACGGAAAGTTGTCACAGGTAAACACCAGGCAATTGGCTGAAGCAGCCCGCCAGGGCGACGCTTTCGCACTGGGAGAAATTGACCTTGTAGCCCATGCGCTGGGAATTGGACTGGCAAATGTGCTTTGTTTATCCAATGTTGAACGGATCGCGATTGGCGGCGGCGTCTCTAACCTGGGCGACCTGTTAATCAATCCGGTTCGAAAATACACTGAACGCTATGCTTTTATTAGCAGTCAGGGCAGGTACGAAGTTCAACGCAGTGTCCTTGACGATGAAATCGTTCTGATTGGGGCGATTTTATTGGCAGGCGAATTAATACAACGTTTGTAAAAACATTCAGGTATAAATCCCAACGATCTTCGCGTAGTTGTACATTTCAATGACGTTCTCAGGCGGTACGTCCGCCTGCAGGTGGTTGCAGGGTGCCATAATATATCCGCCACCGGGGGCAAGGTCGCGAATGCAGCGATCGATATCCTCCCGGACGTTAGCGATGGTCCCTGGCAAAGCATGAGAAATATCCACACCACCTAAAAAACTGATTGTTTCGCCATAAAGCTGCTTAATCTGCGCAGGATCCATACCAGAGACAGGCTCAAGCGGGTGAAGCACATCGACGCCCATTTCGATGAAATCTGGCACAAGCTTTCCGATAGCACCATCCGAATGTAACATGATCTTGATATCAGGTTGAACTGAGCGTATGGTTTTTATGATTTTCTCAAGGTACGGGCGGATAATTTTTCTGAACAGTTTTGGCGAGAATACCAGGTTGTCGTTGGCGGCATAATCGTCGCCTGGGAGCTCGATCATGTGCATATTGTTTCCAGCTGCCTCGAGGTAGTTTCTGGTCAAACCACAAATTGTGTCGGTGACACGCTCGAGCAGCGCAATTGCGAAATCGGGCTGGGCAATCATATCGACCATAAAATTTTCCATCCCTCGTAGATCAGAAGCCATCTGGAAGGGACCGTGGGAAAGCACCATTCGACCAATAACAAAATAACCACTATCCATCAACGATTTAGCTCTTTCAGATACGCCTTTGGTCCATTTGGGATCATTAACATCCGGCCAATTAACCAGGGAGTCGATATCTGAAACGGAAGTCGAGTTCTTCAGCAAGCCATCTGTAGCTGAATAGTAGGGATAGGTTTGCCGCCAGGGCTGCCCGAAATCATCGTATATCAAGTTTCCATTGGGTTCAGGGTGGGTTGGGCTGCTCGGCGAGGCCCCGGGAAAGATATAACGTGTATCTGTACCCAGTGCGTCCAAAATACGATCGTCTATATAGCTGATGGTATGGCCTTTGCGAAATGGCTGTGCGGGTTCACCCAGTTGGAATTTCTCCAGTAAAGCCATGTACAGGGGATCAACGATACCATAAGGGCCACCCCACAGTGCCAAAGGGACTCGATCGGGAACCTTATGGGCTAAACTTTTAGTTACACGTTCAACAGGGAGCATCGAAAACCTCTTTTTCTTCATAGATTGTTGATAATAATCACATATAAACAATAATTATCAATAACTAACAAGCAAGTTGTTGTTTCATTGTATAATAATGTACCCAGTAAGAATTGCATTTGGGTTTGTTAAGTATAGTCTAAGGCAGTGAATTAAGAAAATGCTGAAGCAGATCATCGCACAGGAGTTATTTGTATTTGTTCTTAACAATGATACGGCGTATTCAAAAACATTAGAGAGGAGTCATTAAATGGCAAAAAAATACAAGATAGGCGTGATTGGTGTTGGATTTATCGGACCGGCGCACATGGAAGGGATTCGACGGTTGGGGTTCGATGTGGCAGCGATCGCAGAAGAAACGCAAGAACTGGCCGATAAGGCGGCTGAACATCTATTGGTGCCAAAAGCCTATGGTGATTGGAAGGACCTGATTGCAGACCCTGAGATTGATGTCGTTCATATTGCCTCGCCCAACTTTTTACACTTTAAACATGCTAAAGCTGCCCTGGAGGCCGGTAAACATGTTGTTTGTGAGAAGCCTTTAGCCATGAATTCTGCTGAATCTGGCGAACTGGTGCGGTTGGCAGCGGAGAAAAACCTGGTCAACGCAGTCAACTTCAATATTCGTTTTTACCCACTGGTGCATGAAGCTAAGGCAAAAATTGAATCCGGTGAAATCGGCGATCAACTGTACATTATCCAGGGAAGTTATTTGCAGGATTGGCTGTTATTGGACACAGATTGGAACTGGCGCCTTGAACCTGAACTGGGTGGCGAATTACGGGCAGTAGCGGATATCGGCTCCCACTGGATGGACCTGGTCACCTTTGTTTCAGGCACTCGTATTCAATCTGTCTTTGCGGATTTTAAAACCTTCATCCCGGTCCGCAAAAAGCCAAAAAAGAAAATTGATACCTTTGGCGGCAAATTAGAAGTGGATATGGAATATGAAGAAAAGCCCATTCACACGGAGGATTATGCAGCGGTTCTGATCAAGTTTGAAAATGGTGCTCGAGGTGTAATGACGGTCTCGCAGGTTTCAAGCGGGCGCAAAAACCGTTTGTTTTTTGAGATTAACGGCTCCAAGTCTTCTTTGATCTGGGATTCCGAAGTTCCAAACCAACTGATGCTCGGACACAGACCGGTACCCAATCAGTTACTTATTAAAGACCCATCCTTAATGACGCCATCCGCACAGTGGACTGCATCCTACCCTGGTGGACATCCTGAAGGCTTCCCGGACACGTTTAAGCAATTACAGACCGCCGTGTATCGTTATATTTCTTTAGGAAACTTTGCGGCTAAACCTGATTTCCCGACCTTCCTTGATGGTCATCGCACCATCCTGGTCGACGAAGCAATTTTAAAAAGTGCGCGTGAAAACCGTTGGGTTGATATTGAATATTAAACCGGACCATTATATTAGGAGGATAGAGTTATGAAATTAGGACTGATGACCGCTGCCTTCCCAGGCAAAAGTCTGAGCGATGTTGCAGAATGGGCGAGCGGAAATGGCTTCCAAATGTTGGAGCTGGCTTGCTGGCCGTTAGGAAAAGCCACACGGCGTTATGCAGGTGTAACCACGCTGGACGTGGCCGATTTAGGCCCCAAAGAGGCCGATGAAGCACGCGCAACCATGTCGAAATACGGGCTTGAGATCTCTTCTTTTGGATACTATCCTAACCCGCTCCACCCCGACCCGGAGCATCGCAAGGTGGTAATCGACCACCTTATGAAAGTGATTGACGCTGCTGCATTGGTTATGGATGAGCCTATCGTGGGTACCTTTGTGGGCAAGGATAAGGATAAAACTGTGGAAGCCAATTTTGATGACTTCAAACAAATTTGGCCTGAAATTGTTCACTATGCGGGCGATAAGGGTGTGAAAATCGCTATAGAAAACTGTCCGATGATCTTCTCGAACGACGAATGGCCTGGCGGAAACAACCTGGCATCAACGCCTGCTATCTGGCGCGAGATGTACTCGATTATCCCGGACGAAAACTTTGGCTTAAATCTCGACCCCTCCCACCTCATTTGGTTAATGATTGATCCGTATCGAGTCATACAAGAATTTTCTGAGCGTATTTTCCACGTTCATGCCAAAGACCTTGAAATTGATCGGAACGGTTTGTATGAAAATGGCACACAGTCGTTGGGGATGGGCTGGCAGATTCCGCGATTACCTGGCCTTGGCGAAGTTGATTGGCCCGCTTTCATTAGCCACCTTTATCGATTTAACTATGATTATGTTATCTCAATCGAACATGAGGATCGAAAGTTTGAAGGGACGGAAGAGCTTGTCAAACGCGGTTTCTTAATTGCGCGTGATATTCTTAAGCCTTATTTGCACTAGGTGAGATGGCCTCATTTTCCACGATGAGGCTAAACGATTGTGCAATGGTTTATAATGAACAGCGTAAATGGATGAATTTGGAGTGTGATCTATGAAAATTTATGTGGGGTGCGACATTGGGGGAACCAATATCAAGGCGGGGTTGGTTGATGTTGATACGGGTTCTGTTTTAATTTCAAAATCAATTCCCACTTTGTCCCGTCAAGGCCCGGAAGAGGTTATGAAGCGAATGGCGGAATTAATCTCCGCTTTGATGGATGAACGCCAAATTGATCAAAAAGAGATTGGCGGATTGGGTATCAGCGCCCCTGGTGTGATTGACCTTGAAACCAATACAACGCTCTTTCTGCCGAACCTTTATACAGAATGGCGAAATATTCCTGTTGGGGAACGCATGAAGTCTTATTTAGGCTTAGACGTGGCCATGCTGAACGATGTTCGAGCCATCACTTATGGTGAATGGGTTTTCGGTGCTGGCCAGGGGGTTGATTCAATGGCGTGTTTTGCTATTGGAACCGGTGTGGGCGGAGGATTAATTGTCAACAACCAGCTTGTGCTGGGTTTCGATGGCACGGCTGGTGAATTGGGTCATCAAACGGTTGATTTAAATGGCCCTTTGTGTGGATGTGGAAATCGTGGTTGTATCGAAGTTTTTGCCTCCGGGCCAGCCATTGCAGCTGAAGCCGGGCGTGGCATCCGCCAGGGATGGTCAACCAAAATTATGGATTTAATTGACAATGACCTCAATAAGTTAACACCAAAAGTCGTTGCAGATGCTGCCAATATGGGCGATGCGTTCGCTCTGGAGGTATGGAACCGGGCGGGTACTTACCTGGGTGTTGGAATAGCCAACATTCTAACCTGTGTGGGTGTTAAACGGATTGTAATTGGTGGGGGAGTCGGAAAGGCCGGCGACCTGCTGCTCAATCCAATTAAAAAAGTGGTCAAAGAACGTGTGCACCTGATGCCACTTGAAAAAGTCGATTTTGTGACTGCTAAGCTCGGGAATGACGCCGGGACCGTTGGTTTGGCTGCGTGGGTGGCACGTCAACACACGTAAAAGCCCGTAACAGCTAAAGATTGAAAAAGAGGCTGTCTTAAGAATAAATGGCAGCCTCTTCTCGTTTAAATTAATTGTTTCAAAAGTTATCAACAAGCCATTGACTGACGATATCTAAAAATGCAACTGGCTTTTCTTGCTGGGGCAAATGACCGGCGACATCGATGGTGGTTTTGCTTACATTGGTCTGAAAGCCCATGACGGCTTCTGCACTGGCTTCAGAAAACAGTTGGTCAAACGCTCCTCTAATGATGAGTGTTGGGGCTTGAATCAACTTCAATTGATGGGGTAAATCTGCCTGAGCTTGCTTTATCCAGGATGTAAGTTGCTTTAATGTGGATAAATAGGCCCTGCGCTGACCGTCGTCCCACACCCGTTGGTTGACTCGAAAATACAAGAAATCACGATCATCCTCGGGCATTTCTTGCAGTTGGTAATACACACTTTTTAAAGAAGCATAGGCGGCATCCGAATTCTTCCGCAGCCTGGTATAGAGCCACTTGCCAATACAGGGTAGGCTCATCAACAGCAAACTTGGATCCCGCATTGCTCCGGACATTAAAATTGAACCACCAACAAGAATCAGACCTTTGACGCGGTCTGGATGAGAGATTGCGATTTGATGGGCTAAGATGCCACCCAGCGAGCTCCCCATTAAAATAGCGCGTGTGATGCCTAGCTTATTCATGAACTGGATGATTTTTTCAATCATGTACCCCGGTTTGTAATCCACATCTGGCTTTTCAGAACGGCCAAAACCAGGTAAATCAAGGGCGTAGAGATGATAATTCTCAGATAGCGGTGTAATGACATGACGCCAGGTATCCGCTTCGTCTCCTAAACCATGGATCAAAATGATCGTTTCAGAATTTCTTTCGCCGGCTTCAAAGTAAAACAAGTTTAATTCAGGTGTCCCAACTTTGATCTGTTTTCCTTTTTCTGCCAGAGCAGGCCAGGGGAGCATCGCTGATTGGTATTTGGAGTTTTTTGTAACCATGTGAATTCTTCCTGTTAGATTAGGCTCGATACTCAATTATATCCATGTATTTTTATACAAGAAGGGGTGATTTATCTTTTCAATAAAAGCAACAGGTGACTGCCCAAATAGGGGAAAACATAACCATTAATTTCATTATGTCATTTTATTAAGCAAATCGTATCCGTTAGAGCCGCAGAAAACAGAAAGGTAGATTGAACTTAGAGGAAAGGGGGCGCAGGCTATTTCGGCGAGTTCTTTGCGGGTTTGATCCTGTAACCGATTCTTAATCTCGCAAACTGAAGTTAAATTAATCTTGCTAAAGCGTTTGTGCACGTGCTCCATGAGCACTTTTAACGATAAAAGCGTTGGGTTCAACGCCCATCTCCTCCCGGTAGGCGACGCTGACAGCGTGGATAAAATCTGCTTCTTCACTCTTTCCAAGCAGGGCAAGCGCACAACCACCAAACCCTGCGCCCATCATGCGCGCACCAAAGCAGCCTGGCTGGTTATTTGCTAAATCTACGATTAAGTTTAATGCATCACTGGAAACCTCGTAATCATCCCTCAGGCTGGCATGACTTTCGTTGATCAGTGATCCCATTAGAATCAGATCCTTGGAGTGCATGGCATCAACAAACTGGATAACTCGATTGTTTTCATTGATGACGTGTTTCGCTCGTTTCATCAGTTTGGTGGATATTCGTTCCTGGCAGCGAGCTAAATGAGAGGCGCTGGCTTCACGTAAACTGTGTAATCCTAAAATGGCAGTGACTTTTTGGATTTCTTCATGTCTGGTATTGTATTCCGAGTTTGTCAGCTCTCTACGAGTGAGGGTGTCCAGCACGACGAAACTTGCCGCTTCAGGGATTGGGATATATTCATAATCCAACGTTTTACAGTCCAGCAGCACGGCGCAATCGGCTTTTCCAGCTGCTGAGATCAATTGATCCATAATGCCGACATTTACTCCAACCCAGGCTATCTCTGCCTTTTGAGCAATTAAAGCCAGGGTGGTCGGGTCAATAGATACATTTGAGGCCAAGCAGAAAGTTTTCCCAATTGCGATTTGAAGCGCTGCAGAGGAAGACAATCCTGCTCCAATCGGGATATTACCTGAAATCACCCCTTGCCAACCCTTTAATGGGTACCCATTTTCAGAAAGAGCCCAGGCAACGCCCTGAACATATTTTGCCCAAGTGTGGTCTTGTCGCTCCAGTTTGGTTAATTGGGTTTGATAGCGATCATCAAAATCAATTGAATAGATCAAAACGCGGTCATCAGGTCTGGGCGAGAACAGGATCATTACATCCCGATCGATAGCCACAGGCAGCACAAACCCTTCTGAATAATCCGTATGTTCCCCAATTAAATTAATCCTGCCAGGCGCAACAGCGAACGAAGCAGGTTCTCCTCCAAACTGTTGATAATAAACTGCTCTGATTTGGTCTATTCGCCTCTCATTCATTTTTGACGTCCTTTGCAAACGAGAAAAACTTTATGGATTTAAACTGGAATACGATTTGATGAACAGGTATTTCTAACGATGAGGGTAGGGTTGAATCAAAAAATTTTTGAGTAAAACATCATTCCTGGATAACCTCAATGAAAATTTTCACACCAAACTGACCAAATTGTTCTATTCACAACGATATCAGGGTGGAGACTGTTATTGTTAGCAACAATTATATCAAATAACAAAATGCATGCTCAACGGGCTGTAATTAACACAACAGGACACGTCTGGCATTCAATTAAGCTTCTAAGCAGGTAGCGCAACACTTAACGCATTAAGAGGTAAGCTCCCAAATTATTTTCATGCGCCAAATTAAAAAACCCTGACTTCTTTGGTGTTTCAGCCTTCTGCATAGTTGAGTTTTATAGGCTCAAAGATTCACCGAACCATACGAAGCAGGGTTTTCCCTTCAGTTTTCATATATAATGTTATTGACACCCCCATAAAAGCAGCATCCGCTATTATTTAAAATTGTTATTATTAAACTGAATTCTGAATGAAATCCTTCAAGTCCTTTGAGAGCTTTTTCAGGGATTCTTTATGAAGGTACATCATATGCCCAGCCTCATAGTAGGTCATTTTAACATTGCTGGCTTGCTTTTCTGGTAAAGGAATGTGATCAAAGGTGTATTCTGCAGCTAAAAATGGGGTCGCCAAATCATAATAGCCGTTACACACAATTACTTTTAAACCGGGCTGCAGCATAAACCCATAGCGCAAATCCTTGGCGGTGTTTACATAGTGATTTTGGTAATCCTCGTATTTCCAACTCTGGTACAGTGATTTGAGGATCTCGTAAGGCAGGTCGGTTTCGTATTCAAGGTCTTGACGCAGGTAATCGTACATCGTTGCCGTGTATGGGCCTAAGATAATTGCATAGCTCGGGTCCATTTCAAACCTTTCGCCCACCTGATCCTTATCAAAACCCTTAAAGCGGCTGTCAAAACGCCCAATTGTGGCCCCCTCATCACGCAGCAACTCTTTGCAAAAGCGATGAATGTTAATCCGATAATTCGTTCCTTCGATATACCTCTCGGATAAGCCAGTCAGACGGGCCAGCTTAGCTGCCAGGGCTACACGTTCATCGGCTGTTAGTCGGTTGCCCTTCATCAGCGCCAGCGAATAATCACCCAGGGCAAACTCTCGGGCTTCAGCTATAGCGCTGTTAAAGTCATTTTGCAAATCCTTGGGCAGTTTTTTATGGAACCACGCTGAGGCTGTGTAGGTGGGTAAAAACAAAACATAGGGCAGATCGTTTCCTTCGTCAAAGCTGGCTGTCAAGAAATTTAATATCGACGAGACAAACATAATCCCATTAAGGTACATACCATAACGTTGTTGGAGGAAGCCAGCCAGGCCTGCTGCGCGAGTGGTCCCATAACTTTCACCAATAATGAATTTTGGCGAAAGCCAACGTTTGTTGCGCGTTGTCCAGATACGGATAAATTCACTGACAGATTCAATATCTTTTTTAACATTATGAAATTGTTCAGGTTTTTCTTTGGGGACTGTACGGCTATATCCAGTACTGACAGGATCGATGAAAACCAGGTCGGTTTGTTCGAGCAGGGTGTAATCATTGTCCACTAGGCGGTAAGGCGGCCCGACTGGGTTGCCTTCGTCATCCATCAGAACGCGCTTTGGACCTACTAGCCCCAGGTGGAGCCAAACTGAAGAGGAGCCTGGGCCGCCATTAAAAGAAAAGGTTACCGGTCGTTCAGGAGTCTCGCGGTCCTTCGTGTAGGCGATATAAAAAATGCTCGCTTTTTGCTTCTCACCGAGTTCCACATCTTCCTCTTTAAGAACAATGGTGCCTGTTGTGACGGTATATTCCAGCTGCTTTCCATTGACCTTGATTGAATGCTGGGTAACGGACACCTTTTCCTCTACGATAGAGGCGTTGTTTTGGTCTTTCTTTTCAGTATTTTCCGAATCAAGTTTTTCGTAGCTCATTACTGCCTTTCATCTGCGTTTACGAATAGTTTCTTTATGTAATAGAATATCTTATCATAAAAAGAATGTATATTTATGATCAGTTGGCTTTTTCAATGTGTACCGGGGTCAAAAATAAACATCGGTGCACATTAATTTCCAGTATACTTTGGTTATGATAACTGTGATTGGTACCGTTGAACGAATAACCTATTACAACCCGGATAATGGTTACACTGTTTTGCGCTTACGGCCTGATAAGCATAACGAACCATCCGTTGTAGGGCTGAATTTAGAGGGTTTACTAACGGTTGTTGGAAATTTTCCTGAAACTTCTCCTGGCGAGCAGGTTGAAGTAGAAGGGGACTATATTACCCACGCTAAGCATGGGCTTCAATTTCAGGGAAAGAAATTTAATAAACGCCTTCCAGTTACAGGTGTTGGGATTGAACGTTATTTGGGTTCTGGATTAATAAAAGGGATTGGACCCCAACTGGCGAAACGAATTGTCAAGCACTTCAAAATAGAAACCCTTGAGGTCATCGAACGTGATCCGCATCGCTTGAAAGAGGTTCCCGGGATTGGGCCAGATCGAGCAGAAAAAATTATCAGAGCTTGGGAGGAGCAGAAGGCCATTAAAACCCTCATGCTTTTCTTGCATGAACACCAGGTCAGCACAAATCTGGCGGTTAAAATTTATAAAGTTTATGGAGAACGCGCATTAGAGGTTGTTAGGGATAATCCATACCAGCTTGAACAAGATATCCATGGTGTGGGTTTTAAAACCGCGGATCGAATTGCTCAAAACTTGGGATTATCGCCTGACCATCCAGCACGTATTGAGGCTGGAATTATTTTTATCATTAATGAAATGATAAACGATGGGCACGTGTACACGCCGTTTGATCTTTTGACTGAAAAGGCAGGAGCGCTCCTTCAAGTCGCTGAAGACCAGGTTCTTTCGGGAATCAATCGATTGACCGCAATAGATCGCATTCGTAAAGTAACAATTGAAACCAGCGATCTACCAGGTGTTGACCCGGGAACAACCATCGCTGCAAACGGCTCAGAACCAGACGAGGCCGTTATTTATCTTACTCAATTTTTCCAGGCAGAGATGAGTGTGGCTGAAAAACTGTGCCAATTGATGGACCAACCGATGCTTGGTTTACAGGAAACCTTAGAATTTAAAGCCATAGATCTTGCGGAAGAACAACGTCATGCTATCAGAACAGCTTTGATGAACCCGGTAAGTATTCTTACCGGTGGACCAGGCACCGGCAAGACCACCTGTTTAAAGGCTTTGATTGATTTATTAGAGGCAAATAACCGATCGTATGCCCTAGCGTCGCCAACAGGCCGGGCCGCCAAACGCCTTTCCGAGGCTACCGGCCGCGCGGCTTCAACTATCCATCGACTGTTGGGATATTCACCTCTGGGAGGATTCCAACATCACGAAGACAACCCCTTGAAAACTGATTTTCTGATTATCGATGAAGCCTCAATGCTCGATCTTTTGCTGATGTTTCACCTTTTGCGATCAATTCGACCAGGAACACAAGTTCTCTTTGTGGGTGATGTGGATCAACTGCCTTCAGTGAGCGCTGGCGATGTCTTAAGGGATATGATTTCAAGCGGTATGATTCCCGTATCGCAGTTAGCAACTATTTTTCGTCAAGCTGCGAACTCCCAAATTGTGACAAATGCCCATGCCATCAATCGAGGTGTTATGCCCAGTTTTTCGTCCACTGACCAGGGCGACTTTTTCCTGTTTCCTGCACAGGATGCGGAATCTGCGGTTGAATGGGTTGTTGGGTTGGTTTCGGAACGCATTCCTAACAAGTTTGGGTATGATCCGATTCAAGAAATCCAGGTACTTTCACCAATGCATCGCGGTGTCTGTGGTGTGAGGGCCTTAAACGAGCGTCTACAGGCCAAGTTGAACCCTGAGCGGGAAGGTAGCCCTTCACAAAAATTATTCGGGACAGTTTTTAGGGTGGGCGATAAGGTCATGCAATTAAGAAATAATTATGAAAAAGAAGTGTTTAATGGGGACATCGGCTTTATTACTAAAATCAACCCGACAGAACAAAATTTAGTTGTCCTTATGGATGGCTCTCGCAGGGTGACTTATGATTTTAATGAGGCCGACGAAATTATCCTCGCTTATGCGATTTCAGTACACAAAAGCCAGGGGTCCGAATTCCAGGCTGTTGTCTTTCCGGTATTAACGCAACACTATCTTATGCTGCAAAGGAATTTAATTTACACAGCCATAACCCGGGCCAAGAAACTTTGTGTTGTGGTTGGAAACAGCAAAGCCCTTCGCATAGCTGTCAATGATAACCGGATATCAAAGCGTTATTCCAATCTTTCACAGCGCTTACGGCATTTGTTAAGTCATCAATACCGTGTTTGATAAATGATAGTTAATCAAAAACTTTGTCAAGAAACTGGGTCATTATGTTGGGACAGGTTCAACCCAACACAACAGCGTTTGTCCTCTGCCCTCTTCGCTGCTATAATTTTAACGTACTCATTCACAATTTAAATACAATGCGTACAAGCACATGTCCATCCGTAATTTAATCATCCTCAGCCAGCTCAACCCGCCAGCGCAACGCAGCCATGTGCTGGCTCGCAAACGGGTTAATCAAAAATTGGAGCAATCGAAGCAGTATCCCTTGACCATCATCGAAGCGGGGACTGGGTATGGGAAAAGTACATCGATCCTTTCTTTTATCAATAATCAGGATAACCCGGTTTACTGGTATACAATTTCAGGCACTGAACGAGACCCAAAACTATTTTTAGCAAAACTTTTCGCCGCTTTTAACCAGCATGGCCACTCGATTGGTGAAGAAACGCTGAGGATTCTGGATAACCCGGATGCGACGCTTAATGAGGCATTAATTGCTTTTGTTAATGTTTTAACAACCAAAATCACGCGGAATGCCTTTCTCGTCCTTGACGATTTTCATCGGGTTGCTGACGTCTCGGATATTGTTGGTTTCGTAGATTGGATCATTGAACACCTTTCGCCTAAAATGCATGTGGTGATCGCCACTCGACACGCGGTTGCTTTCCCCTCACTGGTTAAATGGCGGGCCAAGGGTGACGTTTTGATCATTACCAGAGATGACCTGGCATTTACAGCAGAGGAAGTTGCTCAACTATTTGAGCAACAATATGGCATTAGCTTATCTGAACCTTCTATTGAACAATTGCTCAACGAAACAGAGGGGTGGGTCATAGGTCTGCAAATGATCTGGCAGATCTTGCAGAGCAACCCGGAGTTGACCATCCAGCAGGTATTGGAAGACGAACGACACACAAGATCCACATTGTTCGACTATTTAGCCGAAGAAGTATTAGGGAGATTGCCTCTAAATATCCAGGAATTTCTGGTCAAGACTTCGAT
This sequence comes from Chloroflexota bacterium, assembly GCA_012522475.1. Classification (GTDB taxonomy): domain Bacteria; phylum Chloroflexota; class Anaerolineae; order Anaerolineales; family Anaerolineaceae; genus Brevifilum. The sequence continues at coordinate 15,697 of JAAYKH010000061.1, forward strand.
TTTATCAAAGCTTGAAAGTGCAACCTGTGATTTTTTGTTGACCGGCGACAACAGCAACCAGACCTTAGAACAACTTAATCGTTCAGGGCTATTTATTGAAGAATTACAACCGGGGGTGTTTCGCTATCATCAAATATTCCGGTCTTTTTTAATAAACCAGCTTCAGGCGAACCCCTCCACATTAATTGATTTGCACTTGAAGGTTGCCAGTTATTATCGGGCGCACGAGTATTGGGAAGAAGCAATATACCACTTACTTTCTGCCAAGGATTACTTCCAGGTTAATCAAATTTTAGAGAACATTGGTAAACCATTGATTCAGGACGGGAGACAAGAATCGATTAATTACTGGATTCATGAAATCCCTGAGATATATCGAAAGAACTATCCCTACTTAATTTACCTTTTGGGTGAGGTCAATCGATACTTGGGGAATTTTGAAGATGCCCTGGAATATTATCATCAGGCAGAGCGCCTTTATCGGGAACGTCAATCTTCTATTGGTATTTCGCGGGCTTTGCAGGGTCAGGGACAGGTATTTTTAGACACCATTCGACCAATTAATGGGGATCAATTGCTTCAAGACGCCTTAAAACGCCTTGACCCAAGAGAAATGCCGAGGGAGGTCGCGGATCTTTTAGTCCTAATTGCCGAAAATCAACTTAATTTAGGCTATCCAGACAATGCAGAGCAATTGCTGTTGCAAGCCAGCGAATTAATGCCAGACCTTGTACTGGAAACTGACTTTATTCAGGCTCGCGTTTACCTACGAACCGGCAGATTGAGGGAAGGCGTCAATCTTTTACTCGCTCGCGAAGCCAACAATCCTTCTTTGCCACAATCACGACCGCAGCGTTTTCACAGGGAAAGCACGCTCTTATTATCTTTGTATTATTCGTTTCTGGGTGAAGCTGAGCAAGCGGAGATCTATGCTAAACAGGGCATTGAAATTGGTGAATCGTTAAGTTCTAAGTTTGTGCAGGCGGTTGGTTTTATGCGCTTGGGACATGCACTACTGGTCAGAAACCCGCACCCTTTTTCAAACCAAGTCCTGGTACAGGCGACGGGTTATTTTCAGGCCTCAATTGAGCAGATTGATGTAACCCGTATTCATGTTGAACCCCTTTGGGGAATGTGCCGAGCGTTGGGTTACGCCGGTCAATACAGCGAGGCAGAAGAAATAGCGCTTGAATCGCTTTCTATTGCTGAAAAAGCAGGCGATGAATGGATCGGCGTTTTAATCCGTTTGTCTTTAGGCGCTGGCGCTGTACTCGCTAACAAGCATGACGTAGCGCAGCAGTTTTTAACCTCAGCTGAAAGCTCAGCAGTTCGTGTCAAAGATACTTTCGCGTTATGTGCATCTCGATTGTGGTTAGCATTAAAAGCTTGGCATCAGGGATATCAAAATACAGCCTTCAGTTATTTTGAGAAATGTATAGCTTTGATAAGAGAATACGGCTATGAATTCATTTTGACCAGTGAAACCCTTTTGGGGCTTAAAGACCGTGAATCGATTTACCCTTTAGTCATAGCTGCATCTTCAAATGGCGTTGAGCAAAAATTCCTAAGCCAAGTTCTTCATCAAAGAGGTTTATCAGATCAAGAATATCACCCGGGGTACACCTTGTGGGTGCAAACCTTCGGCGACTTTAATGTCTGGCGAGGCGATCAAATCATTCAAACACAGGCTTGGAAGCGAGAAAAAGCCCGTCTCTTTTTCCAAATCTTGGTTGTTCATCGTGGTAAATGGGTTCATAAAGACCAGATTTTTGAGTGGCTATGGCCCGAATCGGCAAAAGAGAAACGTGCCAGTTATTTGAAAGTCATCTTCAATGCGGTCAATCAAGTTCTCGAACCCAACCGACCGCGTGGTGAACCACCATTTTTCATTAACCGTAGCCAGGATAATTTCCGTTTGAATCCTAAAGCACGCATCATTGTTGATGCAGATTTGTTTATTACGGAAATGAATCAAGCAACATTAACTGGTTATGAGAACGCATTTAAATTATACCAAGGACGCTACTTGGTGGATAATCCGGTAAGCGAATGGATTGTCCATGAAGAACAATACTACCATCAACAATTCTTTTTAGCTGCAGATAGATTATTGAACAATCACATTGAAACGGGCAAACTTCAAAAAGCCCTGGATACCACTTACCGGATTGTGAAAGAAGATCCTTACTGGGAAGCAGCCTATCGCGCCCAGATGTTTATTTTCCATGAACTGGGTCAGACTTCTGTCGTGCACGAGGTATATCGTCGGTGCAAAGCCCTCCTCCAGGAGGATTTAAACGCATCGGTCTCTGCTGAAACAGAAGCTCTTTATCGAAAACTTGTGTTAGAGCATTAATTCTGAACAAAACACGTTGATTTGTTACCCCTTCGTAACCGATTTGTAATGCCAGTTTGCTATAATACGTCAAGTTAAGCGCTGAAGTCAACGTTTATTGAAGGGGTTTTAATTATTATCTGAAGAGGAGTTTTATGCGGTTAAGTGGAAAAATTTGTTTGATTACCGGGGGCGCAGCTGGCATTGGAAAAGCTGCAGCTGAGAAGTTTATTGCTGAAGGGGCACAGGTTGTCATTTGTGACCTGGATGAAGATTTAGGGCAAGCAGTTGCCGATGAACTGGGGCACGGGACTTTGTTTTATAAGGTCAACGTAACGGATCGCGGAGAGGTTCAGGCCTGGGTCGATGATGTCATTGAGAAGTTTGACCGTGTGGATGTGTTGATTAACAATGCTGGAATCACTCGGGATGGCCTCTTTGTAAAATACAAAGATGGTGCACTGGTCAGCCAGATGTCAGAGCAAGATTTCGACCTGGTTGTCAATGTTAACCTGAAAGGCGTCTTTAATTGTACGCAAGCTGTTACGCCGCAAATGATAAAACAGGGTGGTGGGGTGGTCTTAAATGCTTCATCCATCGTTGGTTTATATGGTAATTTTGGGCAAACCAATTATGCAGCGACAAAATTTGGTGTCATTGGTATGACAAAAACATGGTCTCGTGAATTAGGACAATTTAACATTCGCGTGAACGCTGTCTGCCCGGGTTTCATTCTTACCGAGATGGTTAAGAAAATGCCTGAAAAGATTTTAGATGGCTTGGCTGCTAAGACGCCATTGGGCCGGATGGGACTGCCTGAAGATGTTGCCAATCTGTATGCATGGCTGGCCAGTGATGAGGCATCCTATATTCATGGCACAACAATCAGTATTGATGGCGGGATGGTTCTTGGAACTTAGGCACTAACTGGCTTGAAAAGCTCTCATCCTGTGAACGAAAAGAAAGGAAGAAATGCAACGATATGCAACCATTATAGGCACCGGAAGATATTTGCCCAAAAATGAAATCTCAAACGAGACTTTTGGTAAGTGGATGGCCAAAGTTAACCCGGCTTTAGAGACAGTTGTCGGAAAATTTGAAAATAGTTCGGGTATCAAGACACGTTTTTATGCTGATGAAGGTATGGCAACGTCTGATTTGGCTGTTGAGGCCGCAAAGGATGCTTTAAAGGATGCTGGAATAACCCCCAATGATGTGGATTTGATCATCCTCGGTACGGATTCGCCCGATTACATCACCCCGGCGACCTCTGTTGTTATCCAAGAGAAGCTTGGCGCAAAAAGAGCAGGCACTTTTGACGTGGGATGCGCTTGTGCCAGTTTCCCAACGGGTTTGGCCTTAGGGGCCGGGTTAATCGGTACCAACCCGCATTTAAAATACATCCTGGTGATCGGAGCTTACATGATGCATCGCCTGGCCGATTACAAGTCTGATGTGATTAGCTTCTTTTATGGTGATGGCGCAGGCGCAGCCGTATTGGCGCCCAGTGATCAGCCAGGTTTTGTTTCGTCTGCCTTTTTTGCCGATGGCTCATATTATTCACATTGGGGCATCTACGCTGGCGGAACAGCAGAACCGGCAACCGTAGAAAACGTCCAATCTGGTAAGACCAAAGTGAAACTGGTGACGGCTTTTCCTCCTGAGGTTAACAACGAAGGTTGGCCACAACGCATCCGCGAGGTGGCCCAAAATGGTAATTTCACGATTGATGAGATTGATTTTGTGATTTTCACGCAGGTAAGGCTGAACACCATCACGTTGGTGATGGAGGAAATCGGCTTACCCCTTGAAAAAGCGCATTGGATCATGGACAAATGGGGCTACACAGGCTCAGCTTGCTTGCCAATGGCTTTTGATGATGCTCGTAAATTAGGCAAAATAAAAGCAGGTGACCTGGTCGTTTTTGTAGGTTCAGGCGTTGGTTATAACCAGGCAGCAGTAGCTTTTCGTATGCCCAAATAATAGATAGGGATTATTAGAGATGTCTCCCAAACAATTTGCAGACAAATACATTTCACTGGCTGACGCAGTTTCCATGGTTGAATCTCACCAGAGTATTGGCGTCGGCATTGCTGGTTCGGAACCCCCGGGGTTATTCAACGCCCTTGCTGCAAGGGCAAGAGATTTAGAAAATGTTCGTTGCTGGACGTGCCTGCCAATGCGTTCCTATGAAATTTTCACCAAAGCTGAGATGGCCGGACGAGTTTTCAATGAAAACTGGTTCTACAGTCATTCTGATCGTCAATACCACCCTGAGGGTCGGGTGTCTTATGTCCCGAATAATTTACATCGTGCCGCTACAGATAAACTGGTCGCTACCAAGGGACATTTAGATATTTTCTGGGGGACAGCCACACCGCCTAATAAAGATGGGTACTTGTCGCTTTCTTTGGGGGTGGTTGTCCAGAAAGATCTGCTGGAAGCTGCAAATTTGAAGATTCTCGAGGTCAATGCCAACCTTCCGTGGGTTCATGGGGACACCCTGGTGCACATTTCAGAAGTAGATTACCTTGTTGAAAATCATGTTCCATTGGTAGAGCTCATCTCCCAGCTGCCCACTGAAGTTGAACAAAAAATCGGGGCTTATATCGCAGATTTAATTGAAGATGGGTCTACGATACAACTAGGCATTGGCGGCATTCCGAATGCGATCACAGCCGATATTATGGAGCGAAAAGATTTAGGTATTCACACCGAAATGCTGGTTGATGGCATGGTTGACCTGATTGAGGCCGGGGTGGTTACAAACCGCAAGAAAACACTGCATCCTAGTAAATCGATTGGGGCTTTTGCCTTAGGAACCAGCAAACTCTACGATTTTATTAATGACAACAAAGATGTCGAATTGCATCGTGGTCGCTACACCAACGATCCTTATGTTATTGCACAGAATAATAAAATGATCAGTGTCAACACCGCTTTACAGGTCGATATTCTCGGGCAAGTGTGTTCCCAGAGTATCGGAACCCGTCATTTTAGCGGCACGGGTGGTCAGCTAGATACGCATCGAGGCGCCCAGATGTCGCCTGGAGGGCGGGGGATTATCGCGTTGCGGTCAACTGCTAAAAATGGCGCTATCTCAACCATCGTGCCGACACTGGCCCCCGGAGCAGGAGTCACAGTTCCAAGCCAAGACGTAGACACGATCATCACAGAGTTTGGTGTGGCAGAGCTACGTGGTCGTTGCATCAAAGCACGTATGGAAGCTTTGGCAAATATTGCCCACCCGGATTTCAGAGATTGGATCCGTGATGAAGCACACCGGTTGGGCATTGTTCCAAAAACGGTTTTTTAAGTGAAGGAGGCTTGTTCAATGTCGGAATTACTTGGAAAATGGGTTCAAGCTGAAGATCAGCCCTTTCCTGGGTTATGGTTTGAATTTGAAGAGGACAAAATCTTTCGTGCCGAATATGAACCTATGGGCATTCTATCCGGAGGCACTTACACGATTGAGTCTGGGAAAATCACCATGGAACAAACAGAACACACTTTAGGCTTTATCGGTGAGTTTAAAGGGCTTTTCGTTGTGGAGGGCCATCAATTAACCATGGCTTTAGCTGCTACCCCGGGTGGAGCACGTCCTCGTGACCTCTCAGATGCCCGAATTTATATCAAAGCAAGTTAAAAAGCAGGTGACATCGATGTCAGAGTTAAAATGGAAAAAGGGCGTTGCCGTTGCAGGTGTTGGCCTCAGCAAGTTCGGTGCATTTAAAGAGAAGAATTCACGCGACCTTTTTGTTGAGGCCTACCAGGATATGATCAATTCTATGCAAAGGTATAACCCTGAAAAGGTTGAGGCCTTTTATCTTGGAAATTTCAGCAGCGATCAATTTGAGAAGCAAGCCCATTTAGCACCAATTCTGGCAAGCTGGATCGGCCTTTCTCCGATAACCGCGCTTCGGATTGAAGACGCCTGTGCATCGAGCGGTGTAGCGCTCAGACAGGCTGCCCTGGCGATCGCCTCGGGGCAATACGACGTCGTTTTAGTGGGCGGTGTTGAGAAGATGACCAGCCTGGAGATCGCAGCTGTAACTGAAGCGCTGGCAACTGCAGCTGACACTCAATTTGAAGTCTCAGCGGGATTTACTTTCCCTGGATTTTACGCGGCTATGGCTACAGCTTACATGCATGAATTCCAAGCAAGTCGGGAGGCTTTTTACCATGTGAGTATCAAAAACCGTAATAACGGCGCGTTAAATGAATATGCTCAATTTGGCCAGACCATTTTCGATATCATGGAAAGCAAAAAACGGCGCGCAGTTCAAAAGGGACTACCTGTGCCAGAGTGGAAAGATGAAATCGAATTTTTAAGCGACCCCAAAGGCAACCCGATGGTCGCTTGGCCAATGACTCTTTTTGACTGTTCGCCTGTTTCGGATGGGGCTGCAGTGGCTTTGCTGGTTTCAGAAGAGATCGCCAGCTCGCTTACGGACACACCGATTTACATGATTGGCAGCGGTCAGGCCAGCGATGGTGCTTTGCCGGAGAGAGAAAACCTTTACAGCATTCCAGCAGCTGTAGAAGCAAGCCGTCAAGCCTATCAAATGGCAAACCTGACGCCAGATGATATTGATGTGGCAGAGGTGCATGATTGTTTCACAATTGCTGAAATTATAGCCACTGAAGATCTGGGTTTCTTTGAGCGCGGCGAAGGTTGGAAAGCTGCCATCGAAGGAAAGACATCTCGCGACGGAAGTCGCCCAGTAAATACCTCTGGTGGGCTGAAGTCGAAAGGTCATCCTGTTGGCGCTACAGGTGTTGGTCAGATTGTAGAAATTTGGAAACAGTTGAACGGCCTCGCAGAGGAAAGACAGGTTCAGGGGGATCCAAAAATAGGGTTAACGCACAATGTAGGTGGAAGTGGACAAACCTGTGTCGTCAACATTTTTGAGCGGAGAGGGTAGAATGGAAAACTATTCAATGAATAGCAATGATTTCTTCAAGGCGTTAGAGGATGGGGCGTTGATTGGTTCTCGCTGCTTGGACTGCGGTACCATGGCAGTTCCCCAACGCCAAATCTGCTCGAAATGTCTTAGTTCCAAGTCAAAGATTGTTCACTATTCTGGCAATGGTTCATTGTCAGCCTTTACGGTTATCTCTGTCCCTTCAATGTGGATGTCAGAAGTAGGTTATAACGGAAAAAATCCTTACTGTGTCGGTGTCGTTGCGTTGGATGAAGGACCGAAAATTTCTGCCCAGATTTTGGATATGGATATCAGCATGCCTGAAAACATTCAAATCGGGACAAAATTGACCATGACAACGGTTTCACACGGTGAAGATGGGAACCGAAAAATTCACCTGGCGTTTAAACCTGTTTAGTTGAGAGGAAACCCCTTGCCGCGCATTAAAGTTAACAACATAGAACTTTATTACGAGCTTTCAGGTCCGGAAACTGCGCCGGTTTTAGTGCTTTCCAATGGGATTCTGATGGGAACCGATAGTTGGGCGTTTCAGAAAGCCGTGTTAGAGCAGCATCTGCGGGTGTTGGTTTACGATTGCCGCGGCATGTGGCAGTCTGATCACCCTGAAGGGCCTTATTCGATGCAAATGCATGCAGATGACCTGGCAAGGTTGTTGGATGGATTGGAGATTGAGAGTGCACATATCGCTGGAATTTCTTATGGTGCGGAAATCAGCATGGTATTCGCACTGTCTTATCCCCAGAAAACGAAATCTTTGATCATTATTGATGGGGTCAGCGAGATTCATCCATTGCTCAGGGCGCAAACTTATCCTTGGTTGATGGCTGCAGAACTGGGTGACCCTGAACTGCTATTGAAGACGTCATACCACTTGAATTTTTCCGAAGCGTGGATCAGAGCCAATCAAGCTTTTATTGATGCCTCGGTTGAAAGATATGCTCAATTGGATATGAAAGCCCTGACCTGGCTGATGAAAGCGTTTTACGAGCTTGATATCACAGATCAGCTTTCTAAAATAAATGCACCAACGCTTGTCATTGCTGGAGAGGAAGACTTGATCAAAGGCCGTGAGTATGCAAAAATAATTGCCAAACAAATCTCTTCCAGCGAATTGGTAACAATACCTGGCTCAGGCCATGCACTTTGCTTAGAAAAACCTGCCGTTTTAAATACGTTGTTACTGGGTTTCGTAACCAAGAATGCTTGACCATCTTAATCATTCAGGAGGTGGTTCATAAAGATAACTACATTAATTTGTATAAAACGAACAACTGTTTTTTAACTATTGAAGGAGTAAAAGATGAAAAAGTTACATTTAACAATCCTGACCATTCTGATTATCATTCCATTGCTGGTAACCTCTTGTGTGCAAAAAGTTGAAGAGATGCCTGCGCCGATTGAGGAACCTGAGGTCAAGGAAATCATCGTCGAAGAGCCTGAGGTTGAGGAAATTGTCGTTGAAGAACCTGAAGAGGCCGAAAAGGTTGAGGGAGAAGCCGAGCTTGGGCCAGTGTTAAAAATTGGCCAAATTGGTCAAATGTCGGGTTTGATGGCTCTGTACGGTTTGCAGCAGCAGCGTGGTTTCTTGATGGGCTTGGAATATATGTCCGGTGGTAAAACGGATGATCAAGGCCGCTACATCATTGCTAACCGTCCTGTTGAGGTGATCGTTAAAGATGACGAAGGCGACCCTGAGAAGGCCGTAGCCTTAGCGCTTGAGCTGATCGAGCGCGACGGCGTTGAATTGATCCAGGGGCCGGTGTCCTCGGCAAGTGCAATTGCATTGGCCAATGTTGCCCTCGAAAACGAGATCATCCTGATGATTGATCCCGCAGCCTCGTCCTTTACAACCGGTCCAAATTTCAACCCCTACGTATTTCGAACCGCGCGAACAAACTTTGATGATACGCTGGTCATTGCCAAATACCTGGTTGAAAACGTGGGCCCAAATTTTGCTCACATCGGTGTGGATAATGCTTTTGGGCAGGGTTCCGGCATTGCATTGAAATACTCTGTTGAAAAATTCGGTGGTGAATTAATTGCTGACATCTATGCACCTTTTGAAACCACAGATTTCACGCCCTATGTTCAGCAGGCGATGGATTCTGGTGCCGAAAACCTTTTCCTGACCTGGTCTGGCACAGGCTATGTCACACTGTTCCAAAACATGGCCGATATGGGCACATTAGAGGTGATGACTGTCGGTACCGGCTTCGGTGACAATGCTTCCTTTGCCGCTGTATTTGGTGATGATACGCTCAACTCAATTGGGTTGAATGTTTATCATTACACTGTCCCAGACAATCTCGTCAATGACTGGCTGGTGGAAAATCACTACGCGCGCTATGTCGGCGAAGCTGACGGTGCCATCAACGCTTACCCGGACCTGTTTACCGCAGGTGGGATGGCATCAGCAATTGCCCTTGTAAAAGCGCTTGAGATGACTGACGGAGACACTTCTGGCAAAGCAATGATCTCTGCCTTAGAAGGGCTCAAGTTTGAAGGACCGAAAGGCACCTATTACATCCGGCCTGAGGACCATGTTTGTGAACAACCCATGAACATCCTTCAGCTTGTTAACCTGAATCCTGATTTGGATGGTGACGGGATCAACGAGTATCACTTCTTTGATACCATTTACGTTTCTGAATACGATGAGTTGGGAGTACCCTGCACATTGATAGGCGAGTACGCCGATCGCTGTGGTGACTTGCCAACCATCCCAGTCGATTAATTAACTCATAGAATTAATTGGGGAGAGGTTAACCTCTCCCCAAGCGTTCTTATCAGGTTGTTTTTTAACCTGGATTGTTTGTTTTGCAGCACTAACCTCTTTTATATTTTAAATTAATTCATCAGGAATTATTTTGTTTTATGATGGTCACAACCTGTAAGGATATATCGCATGACAAAAGATATCATTCTCGAAGCAAAAAGCCTCACAAAAGCATTTGGCAGTTTAGTAGCTGTTGATGATGTTAGTATTGCCATCCAGGCTAAAACCATGCATGCCATTATCGGCCCAAACGGTGCTGGAAAGACGACGCTCTTTAATTTATTAAGTGGTGTATTGCCGCCCACAAAAGGGGAGGTGTTTTATAAGGGTGAGAATATTACCTCTTTGCCCCCATATAAAAGAGCACATTTGGGAATAGGACGTTCGTATCAGATTACGAATATCTTCCCTAATTTAAGCGTGATTGAAAATGTTCGGCTGGCTGCCCAGGCAAAAGGAAAGGATAACTTCAAGCTCTTTCGAAAAGTCGACGATTTTCACGAATACGTCAACAAAGCCTATGAAGTTATTGGGATCGTCGATTTAGCGGGCAGAGCCAATGACTTTGCCAGAGACCTGACTCACGGCGAAAAGCGAAAGCTTGAATTGGGGATTATGCTTGCTTGTGATCCGGAATTGTTGCTATTTGACGAGCCAACAGCTGGCATGTCATCCGATCAGGTGCCTGAATTGATAAGTATCATCAATCAAATCGTGCAACAGCGTGAACGTACAGCAATTTTAGTGGAACATCGGATGGACGTTGTAATGTCAATTTCTGATGTCGTCACGGTTATGAACCAGGGCAGAATTTTAGCAGAAGGCGCGCCAAGTGACATCGCTAATAATCAACAGGTCCAAACAGCTTATTTGGGTGATTTATATGGAGAGCTGGCATGAAAGAAAAGATTCCTCGGGAAGACATCCTCATTGTTGACAATATCCATACGTTTATTGGTCAATTTCACATCTTGGAAGGCGTTTCGGTCAGGGTGCCTAAGGGGTCAATAACGGTTTTACTGGGACGCAATGGTGCCGGCAAAACGACAACGCTTAAATCTATTTTAGGCCTGACGCCGCCTCAGGAGGGTAAGGTGATTTTCGAGGGTGCTGAAATTCAGGGCAAACGTGCCTTCAACGTAGCCAACCTGGGAATTGGCTATGTGCCTGAACACCGTGCCATTTTTCGGGCTCTATCGGTATTGGAGAACTTGAAACTGGCGGAGCGTAAAAAGGGTGACTTTGAACGCAGCGCTGATTTTATTTTCGAGCTGTTTCCAGATTTGAAGCGTTTATCCAAATTGCCCGGCAACCATCTTTCAGGCGGTCAACAACAGATGCTGGCCGTCGCTCGGGCGTTAGTCCCTGAAAACAAATTGCTTTTAATCGATGAGCCCAGTGAGGGGTTGGCGCCTATTCTTATTCAGCAAATGATGGAAGCTATCCGGGTATTAAGCGAAAAAACAACCATCTTGCTGGTGGAACAAAATTTCATCATGGCCAGCCAACTTGCACAACAGTTTGTCATTATTGATGATGGACAGAGTGTCCGCGATGGTTCGATGACCGATTTAGTGAATGATACCGGCATGATACATCAGTATTTGGGCGCCAGCATTAAAACACGTAAAGAATTGGAGATGGAACATGAAGCCCAAGCGTAAAAAATTAATTACAACTTTACTTGTTGCTGTTGCCGTTATTGCAGTCATTGCGGGTCTTTACTTGTATGCTGGTAAGGAGCCATTTATCCGCACAACCTTATCCGGTTTGACCTTAGGCTCATTATTCTTTATGGTAGCTGCGGGGTTATCTCTGATTTTTGGGTTAATGGATGTATTAAATTTTGCTCATGGTGCGCTATTTATGTTGGGCGCTTATATGGGTTGGCAGTTATACACCAACCCCACCTTTATTTTTGGAATGTTACCGACAGTAACTGCCTTTACATGTGGGGTGTTGGTTTCACCGGTCATTAAGCCATTTTTGATCCGTTGGGAGCTTCCTGAGCAATGGCAAAAAACATTGCCAAAGATTGCCTACGTTCTGGCAATTGTGCTACTTATCCTGGCTTTTCTAAACTTTAATATCATGGAGTTAGCCAGTACGGCAATGGTTGCTGCAACAACAACGATGGTTGGAAACCCGCTGGCTGAGATTACACCCCAAGAGCCACTTGCCCAATTTTGGTATCGTCCCGTATTGTTAATTATTTCTGGTTTGTTGGTTGCTTTTGCATCATCTAAACCAGGCGTAAAGACTGAATTTGCACCTAAAGAAGACCTTTTAAAAAAGGCAGTTCCTTCGATACTGTTGTTTGCTCTAACAATCATCGCCACTTTATTTCGAGAATCTGCACCCATTGCGATCCTCTTGATGAACGGGAACTTGCGATTTTTAATCGCGATTTTTGTGGCAGTCGCTTTTGGTTTTATGTTTGGAGCCTTGATAGAAATCACTTTGATCAGGCCATTATATGTGCGGCCATTCTTTATTGTGTTGATGACCTTGGGACTTAGTTTTGTCATTCGAGAGCTGGTCCAGTTGCTTTGGGACCCTTTAGCATATCAAATGGTACGCCCACCGCTTTTTGCGCAATCTGGTAAAGCTGCCAGCTTGCTCGAGTGGCTTCAAAACGGAAACGCAACCATTAATATCTCCGGGGTTACTTTCCCAACTTATCGGTTATTTGTGATCCTCCTGGGCTTTTTAATGTTTGTGATTGTAACCATCATCATGACAAAATCGCGGTTAGGAATGATCATTCGAGCAGGCGTTCAGGATCCACAGATGGTGGAAGCCCTGGGCATTAATGTTAAGCGCGTGTTTACCTTTGTTTTCGCCTTTGGGGTCGCCTTAGCAACGCTAGGAGGTATTGGCGCCGGGCCGTTCCTGCCTATTCAGCCCCTTATGGGCGATCAATTTCAAATGCTGGGATTCATCACCGTTGTCATCGGTGGCATGGGCAGTTATGTAGGCGCTTTTGTGGGTGCGATCATTCTCGGCATGGGGCGTGCGTTTGGTGATTATTTTGCGCTCAAACTCTCACTCTCACCAGCAGTTTCTGAAGCATCGACAGTTATTATCATGGTCATTGTCCTGCTCATCAAACCGCAAGGCCTTTTTGGTAAAAAGGAGTAATAAATATTATGGTCAATCGTCGAGATGCAATCAAGAAAAACAAACTTGTGAGCTCCATGAAGGGCGAGGGGACACTCTTGGTGCTGCTTGTTGTATTGATTTTATTCCCTTTTGTGATGAGCTTCATCACCGGAACCGGTATGAACGAAGGCGTTACAAAATTCTGGCAGGGACAGTTAATTATCTTTTTTATCATGGCAGTTTTTGCCATGAGTTATGATCTTTTGATGGGGTTTGGCGGCATCCTTTCGTTTGGGCACGCAGCCAGCTTTGGTGGGGGGGCCTATACCTTTGCCCTGTTAATGAAACATGTTGTGCCACCTATAACACATAATTATCGCATTACCATTGGCAGTGTCAATATCACCGATGCTATCGTACTAATCGTTGTTTTTCTGGTTGTACTGCTCGTTTCAATCTTAATCGGGCTTTTATTTGCAGCCACTTCCATTCGACTTAAGGGCGCCTATTTCGCGATGTTGACTTTGGCATTAGGGTCGGCCATGCACATGTTGGTTAAAGCCACAGACTTTCACAAGTGGACCGGCGCTGACGAAGGCTTACATGGCGTACCGGTGCCTGTGTGGTTGAACCCTACGCAAAACAGGCTGACTGTTTATTTTGTTTCCTTAGCGTTTTTAATCATCTGCTACCTGTTAATGAAACGAATGGTCAATTCACCTACCGGGCGCGTAATCATTGCAAACCGTGAAAATGAAGACCGCATGCGAATGATCGGATATAACCCCGTGACGTACCGAACGATCGCCTTTGTATCAGCATCAATTTTCGCCGGTTTTGCTGGTGCCCTGTATTCGATTTGGAATACAAGCGCAACACCGACAATGGTCTCAGCGGTGATGACAGTAAATGCCCTGATTATTACCATTCTGGGGGGTATGGGCACCCTGGTTGGCGCTATCCTAGGTGCTGCCATCATGCAAGTTATCAGCCAATTCTTCTACACCTGGTTTGGTGCTCGCTGGCCGCTGGTCTTTGGTGTTCTTTTTATTTTGATTGTCATGTTTTTGCCCTACGGCATCATTGGTACCTGGCGTATGAAAAAGCATGATCTTAAGCAGTTCTTTGAGCAGGGCAAGCGTATCATCGCTCAGAAAAAAACTCTCAACCAGGAAGAGGAAGCATAAAGAGACAATACCAAGCATTGGAGATAGTTGAATTTTGACAAAGTGTGGGTGAAGATAGCCCTTACTTTTTTACATCCAAACGTACAATTTTGTTAGAACCATTCAAATTATAAAAATAAAATGAATTTCGTGTAGTATACTGTTTTGTGCGAGGTAACCTTATAGTGGAGGGGGGGTATTCAATCAGTTGGCACGATTTGAATCTATTTTTCACGGCTTACTTCAAGTAGTTGATGTTCGATTAAATTATCGACGATTGAAAACAAATCCCACGCCGGTACGCCAATTATCTCTGCAATGGAGATCAAATCGTTGGTTCCATCACTATAAGCAATCAAATTCATCATATTTTGGACAATTTGCTTGCTATTTTTTGTGCTCAAAGTTGGGTAAAGACCCCGCTTGCCTAAATGGGGTTCGCACAGAATTTTTGTTTTCAAAGTATCATTTCTTTCCAGGCATTCGAGGCAGTAAGCCATGACCTCATAACCTCCATACAGGCCTGAAGGGGATATAAAATCAAGGTTATCGAGCGATGTATGATATTCGGGGTAGGCACCATATTTTGTGCGCATCATTGTTGCGACTGGTAAATCGATACCCGGGCTACAATACTGCCGCTCATCGCTGGCACGGTCTAAATAGGAGTAAGTAACAAAATTCGGGTGTAAATGCGAAAGAACATGGCGGGCAACGGTATCAGCCAGAGTGTTACCATAGCGGGACGCCAAATAAGAGTATGCACGGTCGTCGCCAATGCAGTTGATGTTAAACCCGACAATCATTTTTTCTTTCATTTCCGCCAAGTTTCTGCTTAAATAGACAATGGCGCCAATCGTTTCAGGGATAAAGACGATGCGATAACTATATCGACGATTGTCCCTATTTTGTAGCCACTTTGCCAGGAAAGATGTCACCGCGGGGCCAGACAATTCATTGTTGGCCATCGATGGGTGACAGATATAGGAGGAAAGGAAAATCTCCTGGGGTGTTTTCCCGGGGATGATCAGTTCACCATAAGTGAGGCTCCCCTGAGTATGGGTGCTATCTATAAAAACCTGGTATATTCCGGGTTTTAAGGCTTGCCTTTGATTGTGAGTTAGACAAAACCCCCAGCGTTCCTGGTAGTAGGAGGTGATATATGGGATAGCGTCCGGTTGCTCAGGTAAAGAATAAAGATGAGGCTGCAATTCATCCAGGCTAAGAGATTGGTTCACCGCGGTTGAATAGCCGACCACATGAAGATTGTTTTCAGAAAAATCAACAATTTTATTACCATCCGGGTCAATAATATAGGCATCATTGATATTCCATTCCTTTGGAACCGTCCAATCAAAGGCCCGGGTGCCTGTTGGCACCTCATATGTTTTTAACGCTGGTAAGTGTTTATTGATGATCCTCAGCGTTTCACGGACGCCGTTGCCTGTAATGCTTCGACAAATCGGGAATAATTCAACGCATAAATTGTATATTTCTTGTCCAATGTCCATAGGATTAACTTCAAGCATTTAGTAATTGATCAAAATCTATAGTAAATCTTTTGGTTTGTAGTATCGTCTGGGTCATCCGTCAATACAAAACCAACATTCGCTAGCATTTTTGCAGAGGTTGTGTTTGTCTTTTTCACGTTTCCTGAAATCCCGGTGAGTTTATTTTTCGAAAGGCGGTCAATAGCATAGGTTTGCAAAGCAGTGGCAAGACCTTTTCCTCGCTCTTCTGGTAATATCCCAATAAAGGCGTGATGAATGATCCTGTCTTTGACCTCAGACTCTCTAAAATAATAATAATTAAACCCAACCATTTGCTCGTCATGATTGAATATCACAGCACATACCCGCTTGCCAACCAGTTTCAAGTAAGTCTTTCGCCAAAACCCCAGGCCGCGTCCTTCACGGAGTAGTTGATGCAAGGCATCTATTTCACCGATGCGGGCTTTTGCCAATCCTTCTAATCGAAAGTCTAAATAAGCAGATTTTTCCATTGGGATTAGGTCGCGTGAAGCAGATAAATTTCGAATTAAAAATAGAAGCCCTTGCCATTCATAAATTATTTTTTCAATGAATGATCTACTCACAATGCTATTTAACCTGGATAATTTATTTCAAAGTAAAGAGAAGGCGCTGCTCCATAACTGTGCTTATCGTCACCCCGATTGGGACTGTTCGCGCCATTAAAATCGAAGGTAGCCATTCCTTTAGCCTTTGCTATTCGTATCGATTCCTTGATCATCCAAGCTGCTAAACCCGTTCCACGCCATTTCATGTCGACGAGATTCAAGACCATATTTGCCTCCGAGTGGCCGTAGAGCAGCAAACAGGCCGCAATTATGCCATGATCATCAAGGTCTTGATAAGCGATTACTTCGCCATAGCCAAGGTTTACAAGATCGACGAGGGCGGGAATTTTTTGACAATTTTCTTCAATAATCTCATCAACCTGGTCATCTACCACTTGCAGATAGAGCTTGATAAGATCATCGGCTTTCCAATCCACTGTTCTAGCCGGAGGGGGACTCTTCTCGATTGCGCGCAGTTCGCGCCGCCTAAGCTGGCGGAAGTCTGAAATAATGTCCAATTCAGTTTTTTCCTGCAAATGGTCAATACAAGCCGTATAGCGCGGACGGATACGAAATCTTGGCTGGTCTTTTTCGTGATAATTCCACCAATCAAAAATTCGAATATCGTGCAAGCCTTTGGGCAGGGAGGCTTCAATGGCACCGTATTCTGATAAAAACCGCTCAATAAATCCGCTGTAAACCTCGGTGGATCGCGCCAGGCTGCGGTGGGCGGGGAGTGGGTAAACATCATTTAACCAAAAGGGCCCAACAAAATATGTCAATGCAGGCAATCCGATTTTTTCACCGTCGGGTTTGCATACCGGCCAAACACACTGGATTTGTTTGCCTTTTTTAGCAATCCACCAGTCTACAGTTTTTGACAGCTTTCCTAAAACCTGTGGATGTGTAAAGGCAGAACTCTGTGAAGAATTACTCCAAAATGGAACAATATCATTTCCGTTAACGAGTTTGATTTCAATGCCCATTTATTCTGCTCGTTCAGTTAGTCGTGTTAACATACGTCTTTTATACCATGAAATTTCGGCTGCACCCTGGAGACAAAATGTTACGAGACAAAACAGTCTGTATACGGGTTCAGGTTAGGTGAGCTTGCGAATAATGCACATTGGCCATTGTTTCCAACAATCGATCAGGTGAGTTTAAAATGGCATTAATTGATAAAATTATGCCAGAGCGGTGCGTTGACAAAAATGCAGAAGGATTAATGGTGTTTTTTCAGCTCTGTCTCAAAGTCAGCCAAGTAAATGTATTTTTGAAAGTGGAAGGTAACAAATTGTTGCATCCAAATCTTCGCTTATAGAGATTGCGCTTATAGAGATTGATTAAATGGTGAATAAAGCCGTATTATAGTTTATGAGAATAATAGTTTCCAAAAACTAAGCATAAATTGGAAGTTGGTTTGGGCTTGCTGAGTGCCAAGCATGACCTGTTCAGCTCATTCATTGAAAGTAGTTGCTTTCTCGAATAACTTTGCCCCTCAATAAGTAGAGTGAAAACGCAGCAGCCTGCTCGACGGATTAATCGCAAAAGAGTACTATTAAAACTGGTAAACTATTGTCGTGGCCACATCTGTTTTGCCCCTGATTTTTGCCGAATTAACTCGCCGCCCGAGCGCACGTGGTTATGAGCAAAAGTTGAAAGGAGCCTTTATGTCCACAAAGCGACCCACATTAACTGTCGTTGTGGATGAGCAAGTTGTCTTTCAGAGCTTCGGAAAATGGTTGCATCCTCTATTCGAGTTAGAAGACCATTTGTCCGAGCACTGTATTGATTTAAAACATGCCCTTCTTGTTGACAAAGTGGTTGGCAAAGCCGCCGCCTTGCTTATGATACACCTGGGTGCAGGCAAGGTTCACGGCCTTTTAATGAGCAAGCTCGCCATGAGGTCTTTTGAGCACTACGGCATCCCCTATTCTTTTGACCACTCGATTGAAAGGATACAGTGTCAAACTGAATTAATTCTGGAAGCAATTGATGAACCGGAAGAAGCTTATCAAATATTGCGCAAGCGTGCTCAGCGCGATTAACCCAGCCGTAACGGTCTTTTAATGAATAGCAAAAGAAAATACTTGATTCTATACGAAATAAGCATAAATTTTGACCTGAATCTTAGACAGAAACGCCTTTTATGGCAAGAAACCTGTTCAACTTATCTGCCAGGCCCATATTTCCACCGAGAATTATTAACTTGCCGTGTCCTCAATAATACAGATTGAAAATCTTCATTATTGTCCTAAAGCCAATGGTCAGGACGCCCCAGAAATCCTGCGCGGGATTGATCTCAGCATTGAAAAGGGTTCATTTGTTGCCATAATTGGCGAGAATGGATCGGGGAAGACGACATTAATCAAGCATCTTAATGGTTTATTGGTGCCTACTAAGGGTAAGGTGTTTGTGAATGGCCTTGATACTCGCTTGAATGAGAATCGTGCCAGGCTTCAAGCCATTGTAGGTATGGTATTTCAAAATCCGGCCGACCAGATTGTCGCTTCAACGGTCGCAGAGGACGTGGCGTTTGGTTTAGAAAACTTAAACCTACCGACAGGAGAGATTCAAAAGCGTGTATCATTTCAACTGCAAGCCGCCGGAATGCTTACAGAAGCTAATCGCCCCCCTCACCTGCTTTCTGGCGGCCAGATCCAAAGGGTGGCTTTGGCAGGTGTGCTTGCGCGCAACCCCCAGGTGATCTTATTAGATGAGCCCACCTCAATGATTGACACTCAAGCCCGCCAATCTTTTCTTAGAACCTTACTCAGGTTGAAACAGGAAGGATTGACCATTATCTACGTCACCCACCATTTAGAAGAAACACTCGAAGCAGATCAAATTATCATTATGCAAGCCGGTCGTGTTGCGGCTGCTGAAATCCCAGCAGAAATTTATAAAAAAAGCGAAAAGCTATACGACTATGGGCTTGAAACCCCTGAAATTTACCAAATTGCAGAAGGTTTTCAGTCTTTAGGATGGCAAGTTCCAGCCCCAAACTTGAGAATCAAGGCTTTATTAGATCATCTGCCCCATTATTCTATGGGCTGCCACAAATCTGATAAGCAAGCAGTTAAACAAAAATACATCCAGCATGAACCCATCATCAATATAAGCAATCTTCACTACACTTACCTTTCTGGTTCACCGCTGGCTAAAAAAGCCCTCAATGGTGCTGACCTTGCAATTTCACCAGCAAGTGTCCACGGTATTGCCGGTGCCAATGGATCAGGGAAATCGACGCTTTTGCAGCACTTCAACGGACTATTACGCCCTGAAAATGGGCATGTCCGAGTTGAAAAGATGACGCTTGAAGACCCACACACGCCCTTGCGCAAAGTCGTTCAAAAGGCAGGCCTGGTCTTTCAAAGCCCAGAAACCCAGTTTTTTGAAGTTTTTGTAGGCCACGAGATAGCCTACGGACCCAAACAATTCGGCATGCCAGATGTTCGAGAGCGTGTTCGTCATACCATGCATAGGGTTGGGCTGGATTTCGAAACCTTTAAGGATCGGCGTTTAGAAACGTTAAGTGGTGGAGAGAAAAGAAAAGTGGCCCTGGCCTCAATGCTGGTGCTTGACCAGGATATTTTAACGTTTGATGAACCCACCGCAGGTCTGGATCCCAAGGCACGCAATGAATTAATAGCCTTGTTTAAGGTCCTAAAGGAAAACAACAAAACGATTATTATCGCCAGCCATCGATTGGAAGAAATCGCTGAAATCAGTACAAATTTGTCACTGATGCGCTTAGGAAAGATAACACATACAGGCACTTGCTCAAATCTAATAACCCATCCGACTGCCCTCGCAGAGGCTTCCCTCTCACCGCCCCTGGCGGTCACTGTCGCCAGGGCATTGATTGAAAAGAACTGGCCCATTGATATTGAAAATTCTTACACCGTTTCACGTTTGTTAGCTTCAATCAAGGATTGCCTCGATGAATAGTCGATTTGAGTTTTTGGGCGATACAAGTGCTTTTGGGCAGTACATTCCTCGCGAATCCTACATACATCAGCGAGACCCGCGAACTCGTTTGATCATCTATTGCTTATTGTTCCTCGGTGTGGTGTTTACGCCCAATTTTTACGGCCTTGGGTTGAGCGCGATCATCGTATTATTGCTCTATTTCCTGGCGAAACTGCCGATCCAGCCTACATGGTTAAACTTTAAACGCGGGTTCCCATTATTACTGATACTGGCCGTTTTACAAATTGTTCTCGGGACAACGATTGACTCTGATGTGGTTTTAGGTTCCTTGCTGAACGTTGCCATCACACAACGCGGGTTGACCAATGCAGGTATGCTCATTGGAAGGTTTTCGATTCTGATTGCACTATTAAATGCGTTTTCGATGTCGCTTTCGACCTCACAAATGACTGCAGCATTGTTTTATTTATTAAAACCACTCGAGTAGCTGCGCTTCCCCGTCAACGATTTGACCATGGTTGTTCAAATAACCATGCGCTTTCTTCCCTTACTTGCCCTATCGGCTGAAAAGATTGCCAAAGCCCAGGCTGCTCGAGGCGGCGATTGGGAACAACGTGGATTTAATCCCGTCCGGCAAGCCAAACGGGTGCTTCCCTTAATCGTGCCCTTGATGGTTAACAGTCTGAAACGTGCTGAAACTATGGCGCTGGCCATGGAATCGCGTGGGTTTAATGCTGTCGAAAAACGAAGCAGTTATTACGCACTTGAATATACCTGGTTGGATGGCATTAGCTTGCTGGCTGCATTGGGTCTGAGCGTGGCGCTCATTCTGTTGGTTTAAAACGCCGATCCTTTTTTCTTCCCCTTTTGTCCAATTTGGTGCCAAATACTGACAATACTGACCACCAATACAGATGCGGCGACTGCTTCAGGCAGCCCATTTCCCAGGATAATAGGCGGAATAGCTGCCCAGAACGCAGAATCCAACACGCCAATCATCCCTAAAACCAGGATGGTATTGGTTAAACTGCCAACAATTCCTGAAACAATGAGTGCTGGAATCCTCCAATTTTTTAAAGCCCTGTAGAATAACCACGAGATCGGACCGATAAAGAGGCGCGGAAGCACAGAAATTAAAGGATTGGTGAATAAAACAACGGTCGGGCCTGTCGGTGCCACGGCTGCCTGAATCAGGCTGAACACGCCAAAGATCAAACCAATTGCAAAACCAACCACGGGCCCTTCCAAAACTGCGCCGATGATGACAGGAACATGCATTATCGTCAAGGATACGCCCGAAAACCAGGGGATGAACCCTAAACGGGTAACCCCCAAAAAGATGGATATGGCGCTTAAAACGCCTGTAATAACAATTTTTCGCGTTCGTTCTTGTACCATAATCTTTAACCGGTCTTTCTAATAATCGATTAAATAACCTTCAATCAATCGATAAATTTGTCAGCATCTATCCAGGTGAACAATACTACTTTTTAATCAAAGTTGTAAGTATTTTTTGCAGTTACAAAGCCCTACTATTCAATGAATGTACTTAAAAACAGTTTTTACAAAGTATTCCAGATAAGGTATGATATGCAGTGTTGATCTGGATAAATTACAAAGATCAATTGTCGATTATAATGTTTTCTGGCAGCAAAGCCTAAATTGGTTCACATTACTATATTAAATTAACTCTTAGGAGGAATTCAATGAAAATCGCTTTTATCACAGATGATGGCAAATCCATTAGCCAGCATTTTGGTCGCGCCCGTTATTATTATGTCGTTGAGTTGGAAGACGGCATTGTAAAACACAATGAAACACGTGATAAGTTAGGACCCAATCACTTTTCTGGAGAAGAGCATCACCATCACGAAGGCCAAGGCAGTGGCATGGATGCGGCTTCGCACGATAAGCATCATCGAATGTCGCAAGCAATTCAAGATTGTGAGGTATTAATCTGCGGCGGGATGGGAATGGGTGCTTATCAAAGCATGCAAACGTTTGGTATCACCCCGGTGGTAACTCAAATTCGCGATATCGATGCCGCGCTTCAGGCGTACCTTTCAGGCGAGTTAAAGGATGAAACCCAGCTGTTGCACTAATTTTCCTGTTCACTAATAAATTTAGCCTGTGGCTGCACAGCCACAGGCTTTTTTGTCGGTATTCCTTTAGAGCCGGCATGCAAGTCATTAAATAAACAAAATGGTAGAATAGAAGCATACTTATATGGAACCTACAACGATAATTCCAATCGATGGTAACCAGAACCCTAAGGCAATAATCACTCGGGTGCAGCGTGCCGCCAGTAAGAATCCAGTTGTTTCCTACTTGGCAAGCCTCAACAGCAAAGACAGCCGTCGTGTGCAAAAGACCGCGCTGGATCAAATCGCTTCTGCATTATCAAATCATCGAATAGAAGACAGCCTTGAGTTTCCCTGGGAACAATTGGATTATGGAGCGATGACAGCCATAAAAGCCTGGCTGAATGCTAAATATGCACCGGCAACGGTAAACCGCTACCTCTGTGCAGTTCGCAGGGTGCTTAAAGAGGCCTGGCGCCAGGCTTTAATTAGCGCAGAGGCGTATCAACGCGATACGGACGTCCGTTCGGTATCCGCTCAAAGGCTCCCTACCGGTCGTGAATTAGAAACTGATGAAATAAAAAGCCTCATCCGGGCCTGTTTGGATGATAAGGAAAACCCGACCCTGGGATTACGGGATGCAGCGATAATCAGCTTAATGTACTCTTCCGGGCTGCGCCGTGCCGAGGTGGTCATTCTCGATTTGGAAGATTTTGATTCTAATAAACAACTTTTGCGAGTTATTGGCAAGCGTAATAAAGAGCGGTTTGCATTTCTCGCCAGCGGCGCTGTGCGTGCCTTAGAAAGATGGGTTGAAGTGCGGGGCAAGCAACCTGGGCCGCTATTCTACGCTGTTAATAAATCTGGAAAGATCGTCCGATTCAGAAAAGAACGCCTTTCATCAGCAGAGAAACATAATGGATTAATTCCAAATGAAATTGTTGCTCGGTTAAGCGACCAGACCATCTACTACCTGATCGAAAAGCGAGCTTTGCAAGCTGGGTTGGTTAACAAAACCACCCCGCATGATATGCGGCGCACTTTCGTAAGCGACCTTTTAGATGCTGGCGGTGACCTTTCAACTGTTTCAAAAATGGCAGGTCATGAAGACCCAAGCACAACCATGCGGTATGACAGACGCCCTACCAGGGTCATGCAAGAAGCCGTAGAAAAATTAGATGTCCCCTACCCTCTTGATAAAGAAGATTAAAAAATCGTTTATCGTATGAAACGAATCTGCGGAGACAATTCAGGGTTTACGTCCCGACGCAGTGTTTAAGGTTGAAAAAATCCTTTCTTGAATTATGTCAATTGTTTATCTGATATTATTTTTTAAGTTGAATATCTCCTAATTGTCAGTTATACTATAACCATCCACTTACCATCTGTATGGATGGTTTTTAGAAGATTGGAAGGTTAAAATGTCGGAGACTGAAAAAATTACACTGAATATTGGCAGCGTCGATTTAGGCAGAGTAGATTTACTGGTTCAAGAGGGATTTTATTCCAGCCGGTCGGATTTTATTCGTACTGCCATTCGAAACCAACTTGAACGACAGCAAGCCGCTGTTGATTCAATCACCTCGCGTAAATCGATGGTGATCGGCACTTTAAGTTATTCGCGGCACGAGTTGGAACAAAAACGCGCTGAAAATGAGATGATCAATGTCAAAGTGATTGGCATGTTTATTCTCACCGATGATGTAACCCCCCGATTAGCTTTAGATACGATCCAATCCGCAACAATACGCGGCGTTTTCAAAGCACCTGAAGACGTCAAAGAAGCGTTAAAAGATAGACTCCATTAAGTTTTATCTTCTGGTAAGATTAATCGTAATTAGATATTAATCTACTTATTCACTTTTACTAGGAGGCAATCGGATGAAAAAGGCAGCGTTACCACCTCGATCAGAGGTGCCAATTCATGAAACCTGGGATTTAAAGACTATTTTCCCTGATGAACGCGCTTGGCAAGTGGCAAAAGAGGCCGTTCTTGAACAAATACCCGAGTTAATCGCCTATAAGGGAAAGCTATCTCTCAGCCCTCATACACTGGCAGATTTTTTTGACCAAATTGAGAAAACCATGCGTCTTGCGTTGAAAGTCGCCGTATACGGAAACCTGTCATCTTCTGTCGATACATCTGACCAGGAAGCTCTGGCGTTGTCTGGGCAGGGTCAGAGTATGTTTATTCGTTTGCAAGCAGCCACTTCTTTTTTGGAACCAGAATTAATGGCGATAGGTTTTGTGCAGTTGCGCAAATGGATCAAACAGGAGCACCGCTTATCATATTTAAGCCATTATATTGATGAATTAGAACGACAGACAAACCACGTAAGGTCAGGTGAAGTGGAAGAGGTTTTAGCGCTCGCCGGAGAACCCTTAGGAGCATTTTTTCGGGCGTATAACGCGCTTACCAATGCTGATTTAGCTTTTGAAAATGCAATTGATGCAAATGGCAACGTGGTAGAAGTGGGCCAAAGCAGTATCGATAGCTTGGTCACGAACTCAGATCGCACAGTTCGGAAAACCTCATATGAAAATTACACCCAGGCATATTTAAATGTCAAAAATACCTTAGCCGCGGTTCAGGCCGGCGGAATTTACCGTGATGTCTACAATGCCCGTACACGCAATTACCAAACTTCATTGGAGGCTTCACTTGGTGCCAATAACATCCCTCTGGCTGTATTTTCTGCGCTGCTCTCCGCGTTTAAAGAAAACCTCCCTACTTGGCATCGGTACTGGAAAATTCGCAAAAAAGCCTTAGGTTACGATCAACTGCATGTCTACGATATCAAAGCCCCACTTACAACGGAAACGCCTCAAATTTCCTTTGAGCAAGCCGTAGAATGGATCTGCAGCGGCATGGCGCCTTTAGGTAAGGAATATGTTGCGATAATGCGCAAAGGTGCCTTAGAAGATCGCTGGGTTGATCGTGCTGTTAATAGGGGCAAAAGACAAGGTGCCTTTTCAAGTGGAGCTTACGATACCAACCCATTTCTCATGCTGAGTTACGCGGACAGTGTTTTCAGCATGAGTACGCTGGCACACGAGCTGGGACATTCAATGCACTCCTACTATACTTTTCAGTCGCAACCGTTTATCTACAGTCGTTACTCATTATTTGTGGCAGAAGTTGCCAGCAATTTTAACCAGGCAATGGTGCGCAATTATATGTTCGATACGCAAACAGATCCGTATTTTCAACTGGCTTTAATTGAAGAGGCTATGTCGAATTTCCATCGTTACTTTTTCATCATGCCAACTTTAGCTCGCTGGGAACTTGAAGTTCATCAAAGGGCCGAGGTTGGAAAACCACTCACAGCCGACATTATGTCTGATGTGTGCGCAGAGTATTTTTCCGAGGGCTATGGCGATGATGTTGTTTATGACAGAGATCAAATCGGCATTACCTGGGCTCAATTTCAACATATGTACATGAACTTCTACGTTTACAATTATGCTACAGGGATTTCGGCTGCACATGCGTTAGTCGACGGCATTCAACAAGGCGGACAAGAAGAAGTGGATCGCTATATTGAGTTCTTGAAAGCTGGTAGCTCAATTTACCCATTAAATGCACTAAAACTGGCGGGCGTGGACATGACCAGCCCCGACCCCGTGAATCGCGCCTTTGAAGACATGGCCCGTTACATTGACCGTCTCGAACAACTGGTTGAATCGGGCGCTATTTAATCTCAAAACATTAAATTCAAAAGAAGGGCGTCCATATTGGGCGCTTTCCAGGTTTATATCCAGTTGATTCCGGTTAATTGGCAGGACAGTTCCCAGAGCTCACAGGCCAGGTCTTCTCGCAGGGCATTTCGACTGGGCGTGTCAGGTTGGAAATCTCGATAATAAATCCCGTTGGTCAGGTCAGTTTTCGTCCGATCAGCCAGTAAGAGTAAAGTTTCTACCGGGACATCGGTAGTGGTCCCACTACGCCTGTGAAATCTCCAAACCAAATCTGAAATTCCAGGTGTGCTTTTTGAAGCAATGCCTGTATTAACCAACCCGGGGTCAAAAGCAAAGGCTTCGATGTCCTGACAGCGTCGATTTAACTCTGAAGTAAAAAGAATATTACATAATTTTGATCGCTTATAAGCTAGCAATCCTATATATGGCCACGGGTTGACAATTCTTTTTAAGTTTATTGGTGTTCTTCGGTGTGCATAAGATGATAAAGTGATCACCCTCCCACCTTGAGCCCGTTTAAGGTATGGGAGCAACTGGTATGTTAATGTGAACGCCGCTAAATGATTAACCGCAAAAGTCATTTCAATTTGCTTATCATTGCGGCGTTTGTTCGCCAAGTAAACCCCTGCATTATTAATTAAAATATCCAGATGATTGACGTCCCACCCCTTCAGCAGTACCAGAATTTCACTCTCCAAGCTTCTGACTTGTTGTTGGTATCCCAGGTCTGCGAGAAGGAATGCAATCTTAGCATCGGGGATTTCACTTTTTATCTTGCTCTCCGCCTGCTTATTGCGGGCTTCAGATCGACCGACTCCGATTACTAAGGCACCTTCCAACGCAAATCTGGTCGCTGCAGCCAGGCCGATACCTGATGTGGCTCCTGTAATAAGAGCTGTTTTATCCCTCAGGGGAGCATTTTCTTTGATCATAAGTCGCTTTTCTAGGGTAAGTGGATGAATTCTCGTCGATAGATTATAACAGATAGTGTATTGCTAATCATAAACTACAATTGCAGCATAAAGCTTATAGATTCTATTCTGAAAAACGGAAGGAAAGGATTGTTATGACCCCAAAGACATTTCGATATGACCGCTTAATAAAAGGTGAAGACCTAAACCATCACCGCACATTATTTGCCGGGCGTTGTGCAGAGTGGTTTGTTGAAGCCGGCTTTATTGCTGCAGCCAGCATGCTGTCGGCCAGCAACATTGTCTGCATAAAAATTCATGGGATGACGTTTACCAAGCCATTAAAATCCGGCGACATAGCCAGTTTTGAAAGTAAGGTCATCTTTACAGGCCGCACTTCTCTAAAAGTTTATGTAACATTAAAAGAACACAACCAGGATGAGACGATTTTAGAGGGCTTCATCACCTTTGTCTATGTCGATGACGCAGGGCATGCGCAACCACACGGCCTTTCAATTGAACTGACTGACCCTGAGGACGTTGCCCTCAATCAACGCGCGGCAAATTTGCGCTGATAAACCTGTCTCACATCATTTATCTTCTCGCATGTACGAAACGCTTAACGCGGCTGGAGCGCCCAGGCGCTTACTGAGCGTTTCCCACCAGGTCATTACAACCAGTACAAGGATTGTAGCCAAATATGGGAACATGTTTAAAAAAGACGACGGGATGGTCGCTCCAATCGCTTGAAGGCGAAATTGGATGGCATTGATACCGCCGAATAGGATTGCGCCAAACACAGCCCGGGCAGGGTTCCACATGGCGAAAATGACCAGAGCGATCACAATCCAACCCCGCCCACCGGTGATATTATCTGTCCAGCCGGGCGTATAAGAAAGTGAAAGATGTGCCCCTCCCAGTCCGATGAGCATACCTCCAATGATCGTATATAAATAACGTGTTTTAACAACATTGATGCCCATTGCTTCTGCTGTAATGGGGTTTTCACCTACAGCTCGCAAATTTAGCCCATTTTTTGTCTTATACAGGAAGTACCATGCCAGAGGAACAATTAAATAGGCTGCATAAGTCAAGATATCCTGATTAAATAGTGCGCCAAGTATCGGCACATTGCTCAAAACAGGAATCGGCTGGGCAATTAATCGAGGTCCCGAAATGCCTGCTAAATTGAAGCTATTTTCTTTTGGGCCTAAACGCTGTCCTAAGAACGAAGCCAACCCCGTGCCAAAGAGGGTTATACTCAACCCGCTAACCACTTGATTGGCTCGCATGGTAACGCTCAGAAAGGCATGCAGTGCGCCCAACAGTCCGCCCACAATTACCCCAACCAGAAAACCAAGCCAAAGATATCCCGAATGATAGGCCACAGCAAAACCAGACGCAGCGCTTAGTAACATCGTCCCTTCAACACCAAGGTTGAGTATCCCCGAATTTTCAGTGTATATTTCACCAATTGTGGCATAAACTAACGATGTGCCCGCACGCAGGGTGATCGCTAAAATTGTAGTAATTAATGGGATCATACTTTTTATGCCTCCGATTCCCTTTCTTTCGACGGGGGTGTATCAGGTCGGATAATTTTTAGCCGATATTCGGTGAACAAAGACCCGGCCAGCATTGGGAAAAGAATTAATCCCTGCAGAACCAGCCCTACTGCAGCAGGCAATCCCATCGTTATTTGCACCTGGTCGCCACCAACCAAAAGTGCAGCCATCATTATTGCAACAAAGATCACAGCAATAGGGTTAAGTTGCGCTAACCAGGCAACAATAATCGCTGTATATCCATGTCCAACAGCGAGCCCGGCCTGTAAACGCCTGGAAATACCGGTGACTTCACTGGCACCCCCAAGCCCACTGATCGCCCCGGAAAGCAATAATGCGACAACAATGTTTTTAGAGATCTTAATACCTAAATATTTGGCGGTTGTTTTGTTTTCCCCAATAACTTTTAACTCAAAACCCCACCGTGTACGATTTAATATAAACCATAAAATCAGCGCTGCAATCAACGCAAAGATCATTCCGAAGTGAACTCTACCAAAAATTCTTGGCAACCAGGCCTCTTCAGGAAATCGGGCTGTTCCAGGAAAACCGAACCCCAGTGGGTCACGCCAAGGCCCATAATAGAGGTAAGAGGCAAAAAGGACAGCGACATAATTGAGCATCAACGTGGTTAAGCTTTCATTGATACCCAAATATGCGTTTAAGGCTGCTGGTATGCCGGCCCACAAAGCGCCAGCAAGCATCCCGCCAACGAGGGCCATCGGTAGCACCAACCACGAAGGAATTATTTCACTGAAAAATAATGCAATACCTGCACCAGCGATCCCGCCAAAAACAAATTGGCCTTCTGCACCAATATTCCAAAATCGCATCCTAAAAGCTATTGCTACGCCAAGACCTGTCAACATCAAAGGCGTTGCTTTCACAAGCGTTTCAGAGAGGGCATGCATCGACCCAAAGGCTCCCTTTATCATCGCTGCATAGGTTGTAATGGGATTAACCCCTGTAATCAGCAGGAGTATCGAACCCAATATTAACGCGGAAACGAAGGAAGCGATCGGAACAATGTAAATCGCTTTGCGTGAGACACTTTTCCTTTTTTCAATAACCATGCGCATACGCTTCTACTCCGTTGATGATTCTGATTTTTCAAAAACGTCATTTGTTAATTCTTCCAGAGGAATGCCTGCCATCATCAAGCCCATCATTTCAATATCGGCATCTTCAGATTTAATCGTCCCCATGATTTTCCCTTCGAACATTACAGCAATTCTATCTGCAATTGAAGTTAATTCATCCAAATCTTCTGAGATTAATAAGATGCCAATACCTTTGCTGCGTTGTTCGAGAAGTAGATTGCGCACTGTTTCGGTTGCCCCGACATCCAATCCACGTGAAGGATACATCGCTACAAGCAAGTTGTTACAGGCATCAATTTCTCGTGCTAAAATTGTCTTTTGAATATTCCCCCCTGATAGGAATTTGACTCTGGTTTTAGGTGTGGGCGTTGCAATGCGAAAAGAATCGATTAGGCGTTTTGCAAAATCAATAATCCGGTTTGGTCTGATGAATCCTTTGGAACTGAGGGGTTCATCTCGGTAACCTTTCATTATCAGATTCTCAGAAATATCCATATTTCCAGCAATTCCCATCCCGATCCTGTCCGCTGGAATAAAACTGATACCCGCTTTAATCATGCCCAAAGGGTCTTTGCCGGTACAATCTCTGTCAGCTATCAGGATTTTCCCCTCTGTTGGTTTCCGCAAACCAGTGATTACCTCAGCCAACTGGTCTTGCCCATTGCCAGCCACACCAGCAATCCCAAAAATCTCCCCGGCCCGAACAACCATTGAAAGATCCTCTAATGCCGACAGGCCTTTATCGTCTTTTGCGGAAATATGACACAACTCAATAACCGTTTCTCCCGGCTCTTGCATCTCTTTTTCCAACCTGAACAAAACATTACGTCCGACCATGAGACGAGCCAATTCTTGTGGTGTGGTTTCAGATGTTTTCAAAGTTGCTTTCAATTTCCCATTTTGAAGCACCGCGACTCGTTCAGAAAACACCATCACTTCATCCATTTTATGAGTAATAAAAATAGCAGATTTACCTTCGGACGTCATGACTTTTAATACATCATGCAACTCCAGTGACTCTTGAGGGGTTAGCACAGCAGTTGGCTCGTCTAAAATGAGAATTTCTGCACCTCGATAGACCATTTTTAAGATCTCTACCCTTTGTTGTTCTCCCACAGTTAATTGCCATACGTAGGCATTCGGATCAACTTTCAGCCGATACTGCTCTGA
Source organism: Chloroflexota bacterium (assembly GCA_012522475.1). GTDB lineage: Bacteria > Chloroflexota > Anaerolineae > Anaerolineales > Anaerolineaceae > Brevifilum. Next base: position 46,558 of record JAAYKH010000061.1, read on the forward strand.
TAACGCTCTAATTCGGTTTGAAATTTTGCGCATGTCCGGGACAAAAGGCAAAGAAGTCATTCCCAAAACAATATTTTCTGCGACGGTCATCCTGGGGATAAGCATAAAATTTTGATGAACCATGCCGATGCCCAATTCGGCAGCATCACTGGGGAAATTTATCTGCACTGGCTCACCGCGCACATAAATTTCACCATCATCCTGCCTGTACAAGCCGATTAAAATATTCATTAGCGTGCTCTTACCTGCACCGTTTTCACCAAGAAGTGCCAGCACCTCGCCATCAAATAAGGTCAGATCAACGCCACTATTGGCAATCACGCCGGGAAAATGTTTTGTGATTCCCCGCATTTCGAGGATGATTTTCGACGATTGAGGATTCATGGTAAACAAAACCTTCTCAATATCAGTGTAATTTAAAATAGGGGTAAAGCCAGGGCTTTACCCCTTTGTAAGTAAAAACTCTAATTGATTTCGCCGATCACGCCCTCAACGAACCAGTCTAAACTTAGCATTTCACCGTCAGTAAGGCATTCTCCTTCAACAACCCGTAACTCACCAGATTGATCGTAGATCGGGCCACAGAAAACGTCTTCACCCAGGTCTAACAAAGCTTTTGCAGCGTCAACCATTGCGATCACTTCTTCCGGCACTAATGGGCTATATTCAGCCAAACCAACGATGCCATCAGCGACAGGGCCCCAGTATTCAACCGGTTTCCAGGTTCCGTTCATTGCTTTTGTGACGGTATCAATATAGTAGCCGCCAAAATTCCAGATTGCACTGGTCAGCACTGAATCGCCCACAAATTTCCGGGCATCTGAATGGTAACCAATACTCATCGCTCCTGCTTCCGCGGCTGCTTTTTGAGGTTCGGTTGTATCCTGATGTTGGGCAATTACATCGGCACCCTGATCGAGCAGGGCAACGGCTGCTTCTCGTTCCACAACCGGGTCGAACCAGGTGTTTGTCCACACAACAGAAACTGTGGCGTCAGGGTTTATCGAGCGCACCCCCAAAGTGAAGGCATCAATACCTCGAATTACCTCAGGAATCGGGTAAGCTGCTACATAACCGATTTTATTGGTTTTTGTCATTGCTCCGGCAACAATTCCTGACAAGTATCGCGGCTGATAGATACGTCCAAAATAGGTACCCATGTTGTCGCGAGTTAAATAGCCCGAACAGTGTTCAAAAATGATTTCAGGATAGTCTTCTGCAACTTCGTACATGGGGTCCATAAAACCGAAAGAGGTTGCAAAAATCATATCGTAGCCCTTTTGGGCAAAATCACGTAAAACACGTTCCGTATCGGCACCTTCTTCTACATTTTCAACGTATGCTGTGTGGATTGCATCCCCAAATTTTTCTTCAAGTGCTAGTCTCCCCTGATCATGCTCAAAGGACCATCCTAAATCAACTGGAGCGCCAACATAGATGAAACCGACTTTAAATGGTTCTTGAGCAGCTTCCTCAGGTTCTTCAACTTCTACGGGCTCTACAACAGACGGTTTTTTGGCGCAGCCAATTAATAACAACGATACAATGAGCAGAATTGAAATTATTGACCAGATTTGCTTCTTCATTTTATTTTCTCCTTACTTATCCTCAAAAACTTCCAATAAATTAATAAATTGACAACTGTTTATAATTTATCCAATCACCTCCTTGTCATTTTATTAAAGATTTTACTACTAGTTTACACCTTTACTAAAAGTCGTTCTTTAACTGTTCGTTAAAAATTGATGGGATAACAGCGCTTTCAGGAATGCAACATAGCATTTAGCTATCTTTGTTGCTATTATAATTTATATTTCCGTAAAATAGCGTCATTGAATCGTAAAAAAATCTCATTAAAAATATTTAGGAAAACAAGCTAATTTTGAGTTCTCTTGCTTACTTTGCTTGATGTAAATATAACGAGAAGCAGTACGCCTAAGCCTAAACAGGCAAAAGTCAGCATTGCTGTAATAATGTGAACGCTTCCAAAACGTTCGAAGACCTGTCCCATTACCGTAGGAACAAACATTGTTCCAAGGCTGCTGCCTAAAAAAAACAAACCCGTAATGCGGCCGGTGATTTTTAGGCGGGATTCTCCAAGCACCAGCAAAGTTGGGAAGCCAGATGACAAAGCTAGTCCCAGCCCGGCTGATCCAATCCATATTGCTAGGATATTCAACGGGAAAACCAGTAGAAGCATTAAAAAGATAATTGCAAGCAAAATATTTCCTAACAACATATAGGCGGCTTTAACTTTTCTTGCCAGTGGAACAGCCAGCAAACGTCCTATTGTCAAGGCGCCCCAGAAAATTGAATTTATAAAAGAAGCACCAGCTTCAGTAGTAACCTTTGCCTCAGAAACATATGTGAAGACCCATCCACCAAAACCATTTTCAATCCCGATAATAAGAAAAAACAACATCATTATAGCAATGATCAAGCCTGTATTGTGGTTTTTAATACCGTCTTCCGCTGTTTCAGGTTTGGGGCTTTTGGGGCTTGGAAACCTCCAAAGCCCTAACAACCCAGGGATGGCTAAAACAGCCAAGGACCAGAAAGGCCAGATGAGTTGCCCGCCTGACCACCGCAGCACGTAATGCAAAAGAAGCGGTGAGAGAAAAGCCCCAGCACCAAAACAAAAATGTAATGCGTTCATAAATGGCCCAACGCGTTTCTGGTATACCCATAACAAGCTGGTGTTGGCACCCACATCAATGATCCCCTGTCCCAGGCCTAAAACGAAAAGGATGGTCAACAAAAAAGGCATTTTCGTGCTGAGGGGCACTAGCACAAGCGCAATCATGGTCAATAAAACCGCGAGGAGCATCAACCTATGCCCCCGAAATCGATCCAAAAGTTGCCCACCGCCAGTGGATCCAATCAGATAACCGAGGCTGATCGCTGTAAACACGAAGCTGATTTGAGAAATTGAAACATTGACCATGGTAGCCAAATAGGGCAGCATGGGTCCAAGTGCGCCCGAAGATAGCCCCAGGGCAATAAAAGCTGCACTATAGGTAACAAAATATGCATGATTGAAAGTTTTCATCCTATGTGATTTAGCTGATTCCATTGGAGCTCCTGCTGCCTTGTATAAAGTTTGATTGTATGTTTTATGGCGCTTAGACTTGATGTGCTCAATCTTTTTAGTGTCAGGGCGTCAACGCAGTAATAACCAGGTTCGGTGATTGGTTAACATCATATGCTGATCCTTGCAGGTCACCATAAAGGTTGACGGCTTCAAAGCCTGATTGTTTTAACCAGTTTACCAATTGTAAATGAGAAAAGGGCCACAACCGCGTACTGATAACGTTCTGCTTAAAACCCTTTTCGTTTTCATTATGCAAGATGAGGATATTAAATAAAATCTGTCCATCAGGGAGAAAGTCATAAAACCGCACAAATATCCAGGAGTTGTTCCCTTCCTGGTGTGTCTCCGGGTTCATCCATCGGCCTTGGTTTTTTACCACCCTGTCAAAATTCCGATTCTGTAAAATGATTTTTCCACCCGGCTTGAGCACGGCTTTAAAATCAGCCAGGGTGTTAAGCATCGCCTCCTCATCCAAAACATGCGGCAGAGAATTCCCCAAACACAACAGGCTTTCAAATTTGTTTTTGCCATAAGAGCGTGTGAGTTCACCAAAACCTGCCTGCCTAAAAGGGATCTCGAGGTCAGCATTTAGTGTATTTTTTCGGGCAATTGCAACCATTTTCTTGCTAATATCTGCGCCTGAACACTTAAACCCATATTTTTGAAGTGCAATCGCATGGTGCCCCGTACCGCAAGAAACATCCAGGACACTTGGAGGGCATTTATCATCTTTCCTTAACTGTTCTATTTCGCTGATTAAAAACGGCAATTCCAGGACTAACCGTCCTTCCCAATTGACAAACCGATCATAATTTTCACTGAATTGATCGTAAATCAAGTCATCAATCATGCAAAGCTCCAGATTAAATTCAACAAAACCATAGTTTGAAGATGCCGCGAACAATTATGGGCATAGCTGCCGACCACCACCGCCAATATCAATTAAAATAGTGTCTTGCGCAAAATTGTTTATAAAGGCCTTAACATCCGCAATGGGTATATCCCAGATAAAGGTTGTGTTATTGAGAGAAGGGTCAAAAACCCGTCCAGGTACCATCATTCCATTCGGAAAGCGAAAGAAAACTAAGTTTTCAGACGATAGCTTTGGAAACAGTCCAATCAATTGAGTGATTTGCGCTGGCGATAAATCAGTCTGGATCCTTCCCTGAAAGGCTTTGATTAGATCCGGAATGGCTGTAAGCGCTTTCGGTTGCAGGGCTTTATCTTTTATTGAACACAAAACCAGTGTTTGATTATCTGTTCGCATGATTTCAGTATCGTTTAATCGTATTCGAGCAAACCGAAGCGCTTCATCGCCGGTCATATGATGCTGGCCTTCCTCAAACACCCATGCCATATGATCTGGATTTTCAGTATCTGCCCGGCCATCCCAGGTACGGTTAAGGTAAATATCAATGCCCCCCAGGGCGTCGACAATATCGGCAAATACCGCCATATTAATGATGGCATAATGATCAACAGCCAGATTGTAGTTATTAGCGATGGTCTGTGCCAACATCCCCGGGCCACCGCCTTCTCCTTCATACCGATTCATTGACGGCGTGCCGTAGGAATAGGCTGTGTTTATTTTGCCATGTGTGAGATTTGGATAGTCTTCTTTAATCCCCGGCAGTGTGACCCACAAGTCACGCGGCAGCGTCAGCACAGTCACTTTAGGGGTTTCAAAATCAACCCGCACAATCCGGATAGCGTCGGCTAAACCAAAACGGTATTGTGGGTCATTGCTGGCGATACCCGCTACCAGGATAAACATGGGTTCGAGTTCATCGTCGAGCAATTCAGGCGTTGTTGTTGGCACTTCAGTTGCTGTAGTTTTACTAATTTCCGATGGCTCGTTCCCGGCGGTCGCGATAATCATTTCTTGATCTATAACTTCGGGGATGACCGTAGCTGTCTCAGGCGCGGCTGTGGAGAAAACCAACGTTTCGCCTAAAGGTTGATGCCACCAGCCTGCCCAAGCACTACAGGCGCTGATGGCACAAGCCAAGGGGATAACACAAATTAATCCAAGCAGCTTTTTTAACAATTTCATAGCGCTGTATGTGTTTCTATACAAACTTGATCATACCAACAGGCTTTTACTATCATCGATGTCAATCACCTATTGTATTTCGTCGAGGTCATTAAGCCTACCGATTGCATCAACTCTGAATACATTAGACGTCCAATTTTTGCGAAAGCGGTAGCAAAAAGGAATCGTATAATTATTGCCAATTAATTTTTGGTTTTATTGCAATGAAAAGCAAAAATATTTAAGGAAAAAGCACTTGACAGGTAGCTTTTATTATGTTATTATTTTGTTAACTTTTGATCATATATGATCATATGATCAAGGAGCGTATGTATGGACAACACTGCAAAACTAATTTATAGGATTGCAAAAAGCTATTATGAAGATGGCTTAACACAGCATGAAATAGGCCGAAAATTTGGTTTATCACGAATTAAAGTCAGCAGACTGCTAAAAGAAGCAGTCAAAAGCGGGGCTGTTAAGATTATGATTTTTGAACCAAAAAGCGCTGAAATCGTTAAGCTTGAGGAAGAAATTGAACAAAAATATTCAATTGATGAAGTCGTTATTGTTGAATCATCTGATTTTTCATATGAGAACACATTAACTAATATTGGACGAGCTGCCGCGAATTACTTAGATAGAATACTCAGGGGTGATGAAACAATAGCCCTTGCATGGGGAAACACTATTCATTCTTTAGTTGAAGCGTTACCTAGAAAAAATTTCTACAACTTGAAAATCGTCCAATTAATGGGCGGCTTAGGTGCATCGGGCCATGAAGCCTATGGAACCAACTTAATCATCAGAGCTGCACATGAACTTGGGGGAAAAGAATATATTTTGGCCTCACCGGGGGGCTTGCCTACAAAAGAATTACGGGATGTTTTATTGAACGATCCCCAAGTTTCTGAGACTTTAAAAATGGCGATGGCTGCTGATATTGCCATTGTTGGTTTAGGAAGCCCAAAAATGACATTACCTGCAATCAGTGCGGGCATTATTTCTAAAAACGACCTCGATAGTGTTATAAAAAACGGCGCTGTGGGTGATGTTTGTTTACATTTTATAGATGCAGAAGGTGAAGTTGTCAATTCTGACCTTGAAGATCGAATAGTAGCCATATCATTAGATTCCCTGAAGAACATACCAAAAACAATTGGTTTAGCTGGAGGCGTACAAAAGTTCGAGATTGTTAAAGCGGCACTGACTGGAAATATCGTAGATGTTTTGATAACTGACTCCGAGTTAGGAGAAAAACTAGTCGAATGAAATTTTTATCAAATGGGATAACTACTAGCACAGCATTAGTTCTACTGTTGTTTGTAATGTGGATTATACAACTCGTGTTAACTTATTTTCAAATGAAAAGGTTCTACAAGAGAGTTAACACCTTGCGAAAGAGTGGAATTACATCAATTGGCATGGCTGGTTCATTTTTAAAAGGGCGAATATATACAGTTATTGTCATTGGTGAAGATGACGTTATTGTTAATGCCGAGAAATTATCAGGGATGACTGTCTTTTCTACGCTTAAGCCTGTGACAGAGCTTGTCGGACAAAACATCAATGATATTTTAGATGAAACGAAAGCGTTTTCAATTACCAAAAAGGAAAGAGAGTCATTTATTGTTGCAATTCAGGGCATGAAAAAATGATTTGCTGAAAGCAACAAATATGTGTAGCTTTAATTCGGTTGCAGGCATGATTTATTGGATTTTGTTAGGAGGTGCAAATAATAACTATACATGATTTTTAACTTTATCTTGTTGTGAACAAAAATAAAATTATTTCGGAGGATTAAGAATGGAGATATTAGCAAAATTTGCTGAAGGGTTCATTGCCCTATTTGAAGTAGGGGCGGAGACATTTGTGGGTATTTTGGTGGGCGTTGTTCCAATTATGTTAGTGCTGATGACGGCATTTAATATAATTATCAGGCTTATTGGGCCCGAAAAAATTGATAATCTAAGCAAGAAAGCAGGAGGATCTGGGATCATAAATTACCCATTAAGATATATGATACTCCCTACATTGTCAGTTTTCTTCTTAGGGAACCCGATGGCGTTAGGTACTGGTAAATTTTTGCCCGAAAAATATAAGCCAGCATTTAATGACACAATTGCCACAATGGTACACCCACCTCTTGGGTTATTTCCACATGTGAATCCTGGTGAATTCTTCGTTTGGGGAGGCATCGCAGCAGGTGTAACTGCTCTGGGCTTGCCTCTCGGTGGATTAGCAATTCGATATCTGCTCGTTGGTATGTTGATTGCATTGATTAGAGGAATTGTGTCAGAGTGGATTAGTGGGATTATGTTCGCTCGGAGAGAGAAAGTTGAAAACTTATAATTGTTTATTAAGTTTTAGTTGGAGGATAAAGTGCAAGGTTTAATTAAATTTTTAGAGAAAATTGGTCGAGCTGTGGGTGGCGTCGTTGGCATATTTTATCAAGCTGGACGCGATTCAATTGATATGGTTATAAAAAATGTACTACCATTTCTCGCTTTCATATCATTGTTAATCGGCCTCATTTTAGCATCGGGCGTTGGATCAATCATTGCAAATGCTTTGGCTCCTTTGGCGTCAAGTCCCATTGGTTTAGTGGTCATGGCTTTAATTATCAGTTTGCCGTTTCTATCACCTTTGTTGGGCCCTGGAGCAGTCATCGCTTCAATAATTGGTACATTACTGGGGACATTAATTGGCGAAGGCGCTATTCCGCCACAAATGGCTCTCCCGGCCTTATTTGCGATCAACCCCCAAGTCGGTGCAGATTTTATTCCGGTTGGGTTATCACTTATGGACGCAGAACCTGAAACTGTCGAAGTTGGGGTACCAGCAGTACTGCTTTCAAGAACGATTACTGGTCCCCTTGCAGTGATTTTAGCTTGGTTACTTAGTTTTGGTTTGTTCTAAGTTCTTGAAATAAACAAATTTGGGAGGGATAAAACTGCCCTCCCAAAATTAAATATGTTTTGGAGCCTTTTTATGGATAAAAAGAAATACAATAAAGTGAAGATTTCAGCTGGACCTAAAGGTTGGGGTGGGCCATTAATAATTGAACCAACGGATGAAAAAAACTTAATTTATTCCGTTACCGGTGGCGGTATCCATCCAATTGCAGCAAGAATAGCTGAATTATCAGGCGGAACGCCATTCGATGGATTTAAATCTAATGCCCCTTTTGAAAAAATTGCAGTTTGCATTATTGATTGTGGTGGAACAGCCAGAATTGGTGTTTATCCAATGAAAAAAGTTCCCACCGTAGATATTTATGCAACCACACCATCTGGACCTCTTTTTCGCTTCATAACAGAGGATTTATTTGTTTCAGGTGTTAGGGTTGAAGATATTGAAATTGTTGATTAGTTAATTAATGTTTCTTAGTATGTGTGAAGTTGAAAATGAAAGATATCTTTTCTGTGTCGGTTGAATTTGTTGGTCCATTTGTTGATGAATTTATAAACGAAGGAATTCTGGTGTTTTTTGGACAGGATGCACCAAAGGAGTTGAAGGAATTCTCTATTATTTGGAATTTTTCTGGATATGAGAGGCCCATTGAAGCGGGTGATTTACTTCACATAAATGATCAAACCTTTAAAATTTTAGGTGTGGGTGAGATTGCAAACAAGAATCTTAACGATTTGGGCCACCTAATTATTAAGTTCAATGGAGAAACTGAAACGCGTTTACCTGGCGATGTAAACGTTGAACACAAACCAATTCCTTCTATTGCAAAAGGAACATCGATCCGGGTCAAAGGAAAATAATAAAATTATGTTTTATCAAAACAAGTTAAATGAGGCTTTAGAAAAAAATGGGCATCCAATCAGAGTAGGACTTATTGGCGCTGGTCAAATGGGAAGTGGTTTGGTAAGTCAGATTGAACAAATAGAAGGGTTAGAAATATCTGCGATTGCTGATATTGCAACTGACAAAGCTGTTTCAGCATTTCTAAATGCCGGCGTAGATGAAAAAACAATAATTACTAATGAAAAAAAGATAAATCTCATTCAAGATCAAATTGAATCCAAAAAGCGTATCGTTACCCAACACGCTCAATTAATTCCTGAAATTCCGAATATCGATGTAATCGTTGAGGCAACTGGGGTGCCAGAAATTGGGGCGGAAATTTGCCATAAAGCCTTGCTTGAGGGGAAGCATGTGGTGAACATGAACGTTGAATCGGATGTTGTTGTTGGTTATTATCTTAATCGCATAGCGAAAGCTTCAGGATTAATTTACACATTAATCTCTGGTGATGAACCAGGTTCTATTAAAGAGTTATTTGATTTTGGAAGTATTTTGGGATTTGATATTGTTTGTGTTGGTAAGGGAAAGAACAACATTTTGGATGTTACCGCCACTCCTGATTCTGTAAAACAGCTTGCAAAGACTAAAAAAATGAATCCGAAAATGTTGGCATCTTTTGTTGACGGTACAAAAACGATGGCTGAATTAACGTCAATTGCCAATGGCATCGGTTACCCGCCCGACAAAAGGGGCGCACATGGTCCTGAAGTGCTCGTTAAAGACCTTTCTAAAACATTTATTCCTAAAGAATTTGGTGGAATTCTAAACAATAAATATGTTGTTGACTTTGCTGTTGGCAACGATGTCGCCCCAGGAGTCTTCATAATTGTTACATCAGATCATCCTGTAATTTTGGACGATATGAGATATTTAAATAATAAACATGGGTTTGGTAACTTTTGGAGTATTTATCGCCCATATCATTTATGCAATCTAGAGGCACCAATATCGATCCTTCGAGCAGTTTTCAATCATGAAGCAACATTGGCAACCTATAAGAAGCCTGTCGCAGAATTAATTTCGATTGCTAAACGTGATCTAAATGAAGGTGAATTAATTGATCAAATTGGTGGCTACACCGTTTACGGAACCATCGAGAATGCTGAAACCGCCCATGAAGAAGGATTTGTTCCATTGGGCTTAATTGAAGGTGCAAGAGTAAAAAAGAAGATCATTAAGGGTAATCCTATTCATTTTTCTGATATTAGCATAAATACTCAACAATCCATCTTTCACTTACGAATGCTGCAAGACAAAATGTTAGGATTAAAATGCCCTGTGCAATGACAGTGGCACGAATACACGCTTTCAGTTCAATTAGAACCATCGATTTTCAGAATTGATGCTTACTGAAACAGCGACCGGCTGAATTGCAGTATTAGCAATCTAAAAAAGACAAAATCAAAAACAATCTCGCCTCAGTATCTAGCGATATTTCAATTGATTATTGTCTTTTTTGGTTAATAAATTTTGAAATGACTGCATCTATGACAAAATAGTTAATAAATTTGCCAATTGTCAGCAGCGTGAATTTTCCATACATTAGTAAAAGAATGACTCGCAGCATCATGCCAACAGTCAGCAGGCCAATAAAAGGACATGACCATGCTCTATGCGAGGTGAGATGATATTTAATCCAAGCATCTTCCCATAACGCCAGACGGATTGTCTCATTTGTGGTTTCATTCAACGTCGATAGGCGATCGTGCTGCATGCTCGCATGTGGCTCTCATAGGAATATTGTCATTCACACATTGCTTATTGGGAAGTTTTCTACAAGTCGTTTATAATTCAAATATCCTTTTTGATTTATGTGTCAAGAATGGCGAAAGTTGGGTGACCCTATGTTAAAAGTTGCTGTATTGGGTGGGGGATCAACCTACACCCCAGAGTTAATCCAGGGTTTTTTTCAGCACCAGGGTGACTTCCCCCTGGATGAGCTATGGCTGATGGATGTTGATCAGGAGCGTTTAACCATTGTTGGCAATTTTATTAAGAAAATTGCTTCTGCGCATGGAGCTCATTTTGATATCATACTCAGTAATGAACAGAAGCCAACCATCGAAAATGCGAATTATGTCATCACTCAGCTCCGTGTTGGGCAGATGGAAACCCGTCAGGCGGATGAATACCTGGGGAAGCGGCATGGATTAATTGGGCAGGAGACCACTGGTGTTGGTGGTATGGCAAATGCACTCCGAGCAATTCCCGTTGTCCTGGATATTGCACGCGATATTCAGGACTATGCACCTGAAGCCCTTTTGGTGAATTTCACGAACCCGGCAGGTTTGGTCACGGAAGCAGTTACACGTTATGCTCCGGAAATTCAAACCGTGGGTGTTTGTAATGTCGCTGTCACAATTAAAATGGAAATCATTGATTACCTTAAGAAACACTTGAATTGCTCAATTGATCCTGAGCATGTGCAAATTGATTGTTTAGGGTTGAATCATTTAACCTGGTTTTATGGATTAAAAATCGATGGCAAAGATTATTGGCCAGAAGTAATGCGCGCGATTATTCATAAATTCTCTGCCGAGGAAGACCCCTTATTCGACATTCAGACATTGAATAACCTGAAAATGTTTCCTAACTATTATTTACAATACTACTACTACACTGATAAGATGCTAGCGCTGCAGGAACAATGGCCGCCCTCAAGAGCTGAAGAAGTAACGAAAATTGAGACTGACCTCCTCAGGCAATTCCAGGAAAAGAGCCGCACTGAACTCCCCAAGGATATGACTAAACGCGGTGGTTCTTATTACTCAACTGTTGCAACAAAGCTGCTTAACGCACATTTTAATGATCTTCACCAAATTCAGGTGTTGAATGTGCCTCATAACGGTGCAGTGCCCGGTTGGAATAAAGATTGGGTACTTGAAATGCCCTGTGAAGTCTCAGCTTTGGGCGTGCAACCCTTACCAACCAGCCCTCTTCCGCCAGTGTGTGAAGGCTTACTCGCGCAGGTAAAAGCTTATGAAATTTTAACAGTTGAAGCTGCGGTAAAGGGGGATTATCAAGCAGCTTACCAGGCGCTCCTTGCCCACCCTTTGGGGCCGCCCGCTGACCGGATTCAAACCGTCCTTGATGATATGCTGAAAACAAATCGTAACTACCTGCCCAAATTCTTTGATTGAAAATCGCTCGCACGGAGGTGAATAATGAAAAAACATCAAAATCCTCACGGCTTTCTTTTAGGCGTGGACGTGGGTTCCAGTAAAACCCATGCGTTGATCACAGATACTTCAGGCAAGGCTCTCGGGCTTGGTATTGCAGGTTGCGGAAATTACGAGGTAGTCGGTTTGGAGGGGTTCAAATATGCCATACAAACCGCTGCCCAAAATGCCTGCAAGCAGGCAAGCGTTCACTATCAAGATGTTTTGGGGATGGGGTTAGGTATCGCAGGTTATGACTGGCCATCCCAAGATAAGTTAATGATTGAAACCATTGAGGCCTTGGGGGTTGGGTGCCCGTATCACTATGTCAACGATGTGGAACTTGGGTTGATTGCGGGTTCATCTTCAGGCTGGGGCATTGCAGTGGATGCAGGCGCAGGTAATAACGTCCGTGGAAAAGATCAGACGGGCAAAATTGGCCGCATTACCGGTAATAGTGTTTATTCCGGTGAAATTGGCGGTGGTGGTGAAATGGTATGGCTGGCCCAGGTAGGCGTCACACACGCCTGGACGCAACGCGGACCAAAAACAGCTTTAACCCAGGCTTTAATTTCATTTGCTGAAGTAAATAGCGAATTTGAGTTAATCCAGGGTTTGGCCACCAGACAAATCCATTTGCCCCCAACGTTAGCCGAGACTGTTTTTCAAATCGCTAATGAAGGTGATCAGTTAGCCCAAGAAATCATTAATACGTCAGCACGCGAGTTAGCACTGAATGTCAATGCTGTGATTAAGCAATTAGGGTTTGAGGGTCATACATTTGACCTTGTTCTGATTGGCAGTATCTTTCAATCTGGTGACATATATCTCAATCCGTTCAGCGAAATCGTACATTCATTTGCGCCTAACGCAAGGCTGGTGCAATTGTCCACCCCGCCCGTTGCAGGATCAATTTTACTGGCAGCACAAACCGCTGGCATTCATCCCAATACAATCAAAGAGACGTTGGTCGACTCTATCAGTGATTTATCACTCACTGACGAATAAACTTTTAAAGCCGAAATACAGACAAACAACTTACGATTATCAATTGACATTAGGTCAACCAATGTTATGATATTAAATTAATCACGAGTTTTTCACCAAAAGGAGATGTTCAATGTCTGAATTAGCTTTGCTGGGCGGCCAACCGGTGCGAAGCGAACCCTATCCGCGCTGGCCGGTTTTTGATGATGCTGAAATTCAATCCATTACAAAAACGGTTTTATCAGGCCGCTGGGGAGGATCACCTCACCCTGGGCCAAATACAGTTGAGTTTGCAACGAAGTTTTCTGAACTTATTGGTGGTGGAATCGCTGTGCCCATGATCAATGGAACCATTACCATGGAGGTTGCTTTACGAGCTGCAGGGATTGGTTGGGGTGATAAGGTAATCGTCCCTGCTTACACCTTTCAAGCCACTGCTGCAGCACCAATGGCAGCAGGCGCAATCCCAGTAATTGTCGACATCAGTCCAGATAGTTATTGCATTGACCCTATCGCTGTTGAACGGGCGATCACCTCAAAAACCAAAGCTATCATTGTTGTTCATATTGCTGCCCAAATGGCAGATATGGATGCAGTTATGGACATCGCCAAAGCCCACAATTTGATCGTTATCGAAGATGCTGCCCACGCGCATGGTGCCTGTTGGCGAGGAATGGGTTCCGGCACCATTGGTGATTTTGGCTCCTTCAGTTTACATTCCGCAAAAATTATCACAACAGGCGAGGGTGGTGTTTTACTCTGCAAAGACGAAGAAATGGCAGAACTGGCCGCCAGTATTATTGATTGCGGCCGCGCAAAAGATCCCGAAAAAGTGAACTTTACCATGGGCGTCAATTATCGATGGTCTGAATTGCATGCTGCTCTTGGATTGGTTGCCTTAGAACGCTTCCCGGAACAAATGGCTCAACGGTCGCAAATGGCTGATTATTTAGAAGAATGCCTGAGTGAAATACCGGGCATCCGCCTGCTAAAACGCGATCCCAGGCTGACCCGTCGTAGCCTGTACCGCTATATCTTCAATATTGACACAGAGCATTTTGGCTGCAACAACGACACTTTTAGCTTTGCCATGGTCGCTGAAGGAATCCCCTTTGATACGGGATACCCGCCTATGCACCGTTATCACCTCTTCCAGCCTCAGCTATCTAAACTCGCCGTACCTGCAGCATTTCCAGAATTTTTTGACTTTGATGCCATGTCTTTCCCGGTAACTGAAACCGCATCTGAAAAAGAATCGATTTGGATGAGTGAATCGATCTTCAGATCGGGTCGACAAGGGATTGAAGACCTCGTGCGTGGAATTCAAAAGTTAGAACGAAACCGTGACAAATTACCGCAAATCGCTGAGGACTATGCAGTACAAGTTGAAACAATTAATCAAAACACCAAGATGCTTAAACGAGGTGTCAAAAAAGCCTGAAACCGTTAAAGTTCATTCAGCAAAAACCTGAGGTTAGCAAGTCTCACCAACCCAGAGCGCACCCGTCTTTGCGAGGATCGCTCCCACCGATCAGAACGCCGGTTTCAATGTTTCTTTGGATGACCTGACCACCACCGAACATTTGGCGCTGTCGGCCTTGAATGGGCGAGATACGATGTCCCTTTTCTCTTAATGCAGCCATTGCACTGAAATCGAAGCCCTTTTCTAAAAAGACCTCTCCCCCGGGTTCGGCAGCGCCTACACCAACCCCATCGTTGACATTCAAACAAAATCGGGGCATGTCAAGTGCTTGCTGGGGGTTGTGACCTAAGTCTACAAGGTTGGAGAGGACTTGCAGGTGGCCTTGGGGTTGCATGAAACCGCCCATAACCCCGAAACTGGCGAATAATTCACCCTCTTTTGTGAGCATGCCGGGGATAATGGTGTGGTACGGTCTTTTGCCTCCTGCCAAAACGTTTGGATGAGCAGGGTCAAGCTCAAACAAGGCTGCCCTGTTTTGTAACAAGACACCCGTTCCCGGCACCACCAATCCGGCACCACCACCCATATACAAACTATTGATCAGCGAACAAGCATTGCCGGCGCCATCAACAACACTAAGGTAGACAGTTTCATAACCTGAGGGTGATATTTTAACGGGCAGGTTTTTTATCGCTCGCTCTGATGCGATCATTTTAATGCGTTCCTGCAGATATGCGTGCGAAAAAAGATTTTCATAAGGGATGTCCACATGATAGGGGTCAGCCACCCATTGTAAGGCTTCAAGAAAACCCAGCCGCATACATTCAATCAGCGTATGCGTTCGCTCGATGAAGTCCATCGAAGACAGGTCAAATTCATTTGCCATTTTGGCAGCCATAATGGCTGCCAAGCCCTGCCCATTTGGGGGACATTCATATAAGCGAACACCCCGATAGTCTGCGTAGATTGGCTCAACCCATTCAGGGTCAAAGTCAGCGAAATCGGAAGGCTCAAGCCAGCCGCCATAGCGCTGCACGTGATCGCAAGCTTTTTGAGAAAAATCGCCACTATAAAAATAACTGCGACCTTCAGATGCAATTTGCCGCATTGTCTCACTCAAACTGGTGAGTTTCATCATTTCACCCACCCGGGGTGGGCGGCCGTCAATTAAAAATTCATTTCCGCTGGGCTGTGAAGGCCCTGGGAATTGAAGATGTATGGGTTGGGTTGGATCATTATTAATCCTTAGCAATCGGTTGACCATCAAAGGCCAGCCCGACCCGATCAACTCTGTGACCGGAAAACCCTCTGCGGCATAGCGGATCGCTGGCGCCAGCACGTCCCCCAACGACAGCTGTCCGAATCGCCTCAACAATGCATCCCATGCGCCCACTGCTCCTGGCACACTCACGGCGTGACCGGTGAAGAGCGGATGTTGCTCATATCCTGCGGCGATTAATTCGTCAAGGTTGGCAGATTTTGCTGTTGGCCCACTGCCATTGAGCGCGGATACCGTCTTCGTAGACGCATCCCAATACAAAACGAAACAGTCGCCGCCAATCCCGGTCGAGAAGGGTTCAACCACAGTTAACATTGCAGCGACGGCGACGGCCGCATCTGCAGCTGTTCCCCCTGCCCGTAATACATCCAAACCAGCCAGGGATGCTAGCGGTTGACTCGAAGCCACCATCCCGTTTTGAGCGATAACATTGCTGCGCCTAGATCGAAATTCATAATCAAATTGCATTGAAAACTCCATTAATAACAATAAACGTTTTCCCGTTTCGGTTTATTCTGCGTAAGACAACACCAAGTTTACCATAAGGCGATAGTTGCCTTGGTTAAAACCTGTTTCAGGAGCTGGTCTTGAAAACAAAATATCCATCGCTTCCTTTCACAAAGCAATGGATATTTGTGATTATAGAGATCATTTGCAATTGTGGTTATCAGTCCCCTTTGGTTTGATCAATCATCTGGTTAATTGTATCAAGACGTCTTTCCAAGAAGCGTTTCTCTGTTTCAAGGTCAGGCATTGTGTCGTACTGTCGGGGGAAAAACCCGCGATAGCCGCGTCCACCGCCGCGCCTTCCCCGACGGAAGAAAAACGGACCGCGTTCATCGCCTTCAGCGCACGGCCCAAACCGTCTGCCGAAAGGTCCACGTCCATCAGGTCCAGTACCATCAAAACCGGGCATTTTAAAACTCCTTTCTCAAATTACGAACTTGTTGTTGCTAAGATTCTTTAACCTCAAAAACCTGTAGTATTTTTTCTATGCGAAATGTCGTATCTCTCAATGAAGAGATAGCTCTTTCTAATGTGGCTTTGCCTTCCTCGGTGAGCGTGTATACCCGCTTAGGTGGACCCTGTGTTGTATCTGTATCCCATTCAGATTGGACCACCCCAAATTCTTCATAATCTCGCAAAATCCGGTAGACCAGGCTGGGGTTAATCCCGCTCAACCCGATATCCGCGAGTTTATCGATTAATCCATAACCATGGAGTTTTTCGTGATCTAAAAAGATCAATAATGCCGGTTCAACCAGGCGGATATCCAGTAATGAGTAATCCCCCGCCCAGCGCCGACCTCTTCCAAGGCCGCGTCCGCGACCCCGCCCTCCTCCTCCGGCCATACGCGAGAATTCATTGATTTCACGTTCGCCCATCTTTACATTTCTCCTTTAGGTATATACTAGTATACTATATACATAATGTCAATAGTGTGGCATAATTGTTTGTCTATAATAAAAGGAGTGAACATGTTATTAATGATTACCAGCCAGGATAAAGACTTACAAAGTCAGCCAAACCCACAATTTGGACGCACCCCCTATTTCATCAAATACATTCTTGAGAATGATGACTGGGAAGCCTTGGAAAACGCCGCACAGAGCGAATCCGGGGGGGCTGGCGTCGCTGCTTCACAATTCGTTATCAACAATCAAGCTTCGGCTGTTATCAGCGGGAGATTTGGCCCCAACGCCTATCATGCGCTCAAAGCTGCTGGGCTAGAATTGTGGACTTTTGAACCGGATTGTGTATCCGTAGAACAAGTCATTGAACAATACAAAAAAGGATTGTTAAAACGAGGATGAGTTCAATAAAAATTGCCATTGCCAGTGGAAAAGGTGGGACTGGCAAAACAATGATCGCGACCAGCTTGGCGGCCTCGCTGGCGGCTTCTAAAAAAGTTCATCTCGTCGATTGTGATGTTGAGGCACCCAATTCGCATTTATTCCTCAAGCCTGAGATTTCAAAATCAACTCCGGCTGTTTTGAAAATTCCCCAGATCGATCTGGATGCATGTATTTTATGCGGTGCCTGTGTAGAGGCATGTCAATTTCATGCTCTGGCAATGATCGCAGATCAAATTTTGTTCTTTTCGCAACTTTGTCATGGTTGCGGAGGCTGCTTTCATGCCTGCCCAACAAACGCGATCACTGAAGTTGACAAGGAGGTCGGAAAGCTAAATCAGGGCCAAATAGAGCATGGCGCCTCCCATGATTTTGGTGTGATGACAATTAGCGAAGCCATGCCCACCCCCATTATCTATCAGTTGAAAGCCTTGAACAGGGATTCGGCAGAAGTAATCCTTCTCGACACGCCTCCAGGGGCTTCGTGTGCTGTTGTCGCCACCATTTATGATGCAGATTATGTCGTGCTGGTCACCGAATCTACCCCGTTTGGCTTCCATGACCTGAAAAAAGCACTCGGAATCATATCCAAAACAGGTGCGCCAGCAGGTGTCATTATTAATCGTGATGGCATTGGTGACGGACAGGTAGAGGCATACCTCAGCCAGACCCCTTATCCGGTCTTGATGAAAATTCCCTATCGTGTTGATATTGCAGAGGGTTTAGGTTCGGGAAAGCTTCTAACTGACATTGTTCCATCATTAAGAACGGAATTTCTAAACCTTTTTGAAGTGATTACAGCAGCCATCAACACTCACAAAGGTAAAGCATGTTAACGAAAACGAGTTCTTTAAAACAATTGGTGATCTTAAGTGGCAAAGGTGGAACAGGTAAGACCAGTGTGGCAGCTGGCTTGATGCACCTCTCAGCCTCGTCAAAGTTTGCGGGTGTGTTTGTCGATGCAGACGTGGATGCCGCTAATCTGGGGTTGGTTACAGAGGCAAAACCCCTGGAAACGCATGCCTATTGGGGCAGTCAATCTGCTGAAATTAAACCCGAATTATGCAATCGCTGCGACCTTTGTTACCAGGTTTGTCGTTTCAATGCCATCCAACAACCGAGAAGTCACCAGGACGCCTACCAGGTAGTGGATCTATTGTGTGAAGGTTGCGCGGTCTGCGCACAACTTTGCCCTCAATCGGCTATTTCAATGTCTAAACAACAGGACGGGGAATGGTACCGCGCACACACGCCCTATGGGCACCTTTTTCACGCAGAATTATTTCCTGGGGCAGAGAATTCAGGCAAACTTGTTACCACTGTGAAGCAATTCGGCAAGTTATTCGCTGAAGACAACAACTTGCCCCTGATGCTCATCGATGGGCCCCCGGGTATTGGCTGCCCGGTCATATCAGCCAGCGGGGGCGCTGATTTATCCTTGCTGGTTGCTGAGCCAGGTGTTTCTGGTATCCATGATCTTGAGAGAATCATACAAACACTGGACCATTTTAACATACCGAAGGTTGTTTGCATCAATAAAGCAGACATTTTCCCTGAGGGGACACAAGCTATCACCGAATTAACCGAAGCAATAGGGTTAACCATAATTGGTAGAATTCCATTTGATCCATTGTTGCCGAAATCGATTGTGAACGGACAACCGATCACGAAATTTGCTCCTCAAAGCCCGGCTGCGTTAGCGATCAAGGACATCTGGAGGAGACTGAAAGATATTTTATTTAATCAGGACGGCATAGAATGATCGTTTTAGAAAAAATCAAAGAAGATATCATATCTGCTTTGCGCAATGTTATTGACCCCGAAACTGGTGCCGACGTCATCAGGATGCGACTTGTGCTTGATCTTCAAATCCATCCAGACGGCACCGCAGAATATATTTTTCGCCCTTCTTCACCCTTGTGCCCAATCGCTTTAACCCTGATAATTTCGATCATTGAGGCGATTAAACCTGTTGAAGGTGTGATGGACCAAAAAGTCACCGTTGTTGATTACGTGGGAGCTGATGAGTTAAACACGCTTCTGGCATCGTTGCCGCTATCTAAAAAAATAAATAAATAACACCAAAGGGTTGTGAAAGCTTCTTTGACGAACACCAACCTCAAGGTATAATTATTGCAGTTTACAAGTTTTGCGCCAATTCATTAAATAACCTATTAACGAAGGAGGACGAATGACGGACTTACCCGCAGGATGTGCAACACCATCTCAAGGACCAATTGCTCTCGAGCAAAAGGAACCACAAAAAGTAACTCATAGCCAGGAGGCAATTATGGAAATAGCTAAAGTTGGAAAACCCGCACCAGATTTTGAACTGACAGGTTATTTGGATGGCGGGTTTAAAAATTTCAGACTATCTGATTACAAAGGAAAATGGATTGTCGTCTGCTTCTATCCAGGCGATTTCACCTTTGTCTGACCGACCGAATTAACAGCGGTCGCTGTTAAATATGATGAACTTAAGGAATTGGGTGTTGAGGTTTTGGCGCTCAGCACCAATAGTCACTTCTCCCACAAAATTTGGCAGGAAATTGAGCTTTCTAAAATGATTGAGGGCGGCGTTCCTTTTCCATTATTAGCCGATTCAGGCGGACGTGTGGGCACCCTGTATGGTGTTTATGATGAAGCAGCTGGCGTCGATATCCGTGGCCGATTCATCATTGACCCCGATTTTGTCATTCGAGCCTCAGAGGTGTTGACGGCGGAAGTTGGACGGAATGTCTCAGAATTATTCCGCCAGGTGCAAGCCTTCCAACATGTGGTTAAAACGGGTGAGGTTACTCCTTCAGGCTGGCGTCCCGGTAAAAAGACACTTAAACCAAGCCCAGATTTGGCTGGCAATGTTTGGAAAGAGTGGAAACCGGAAGAAGCATTCGAGTAATCACCCTTGGCGCAATTCAAATCAAGGTCTGGTCACAAAACCAGGCCTTTTTTTATTCGCCCTTATCATCCAACAAGCAAAAATTTAATAATCTATACGAAGAACATAAAAATTTAAGTATTTCTTGCTATCAAGAGGCTTATTCTCAAGGGTTGGTTTCATTTCTCGTTCACCAGGACGATGATAAATTTGGGTCAATTTTGGATCGCTTCTTTAGTGTAGATGCGTAACAATTGACTATTTTCTTTGACCTGAAAAGTAAACTCCCCTAACCCCGCAGGTAGCAAACAAAATTTAACGCGCGCCATTTTATCCCTATGAATTTCTGCACACCCCTGAATGACACCCCAAATTTCCATGGTGGTACCATCACAAAAACCCTGATATTTTGCCGCCTGTTTGAACGTTAAGCGTTCAACGACAAAGTACGCGTTTAAACATAAGGTTTCACGTAAAAGCTGTGGGCTGTCTTCGATAGTTTTTGAGATCGGGAGCTGTTCATTGACCTGCTGGAAGTTGAGCACATCTAATGCCCGATCCACATGCAATGCCCGTGCGCGTCCCTGGTTATCCAATCGTCCCCAATCATAAACCCGGTACGTTGTATTTGAATTTTGTTGTATTTCCGCTAATAAGACGCCATCAAGAATTGCATGCAAGGTGCCCGGTGGCACACAAACGTGATCGCCGGCTTTCACAGGCAAGAAATTTAAAAGCGGGTCCAACGTCTCGGCTTGAATTGCCTGTCGGAACACTTCCGGGGTTGTTTCCTGTGAAAAACCATAAATAATTCCAGCGCCAGGGGTTGCACTTAAGATAACCCACATTTCCGCTTTCCCCAGTTCATTTCCACCTTCATGTTCGCAAGCGTAAGTATCATCAGGGTGCACTTGGATGGACAAACGTGTTTTAGCATCTAACAGCTTTACCAAAAGCGGAAAAACACCCCTTTCTAAGGCCCATAGATTATTGGAGCCTACAAGGTCTTCTCCGAGAAGCGTTAACAGCTCGGCTAAATTTTTGCCAGCATAATGACCATTACTGACAACGGTCCTCCCATCAGAATGGCTGGCTATTTCCCAACTCTCAGCAACCTGTAAGTCGCTGGGAAGTTCGCGCCCCAATTTTTCAAGATTACGTCCACCCCACAGATAATGTTTCAAGACAGGGGAAAAGAATAACGGGTAAAGTTCTGACATCTTGCCTCTTAACAAAAACAATTGGTCTGCGTATTGAAAATACTTAATATGTTAAATCAATCGAATATCCATGCCGCGTTCAATCAGCGCCGCGATGATAGTCGGATCTGCATCGTGGTTTGTAACCAAAACATCTATTTCGTTGAGACCCATAACTTGCGTGAGCGCGCCTTTTCCAATTTTCATCGAATCAAGCATAACAACACGCTTTCGAGCACTTTTGCACATAACACGTTTCATACTATCATAGATTGGTGATGGATCAACCAATCCCTGTTGTAAGGTTAACCCTGAGGCACTAACAATGGCGATGTCAGCTCGATAAGACAAAAAGAAATTCTCTGCCTGCGGGCCAATAAAAATCGCATTTGGCTGATTTAAAACGCCTCCACAACATAATATCGTTTGCACGGTTTTATACACCTGGGCTAAAGTTATTGTGTATAAACCATTGGTTATTGCAGTGATATCTTCAGCAGTCAAAAACGGGATAATGCAAGAAACCGTTGATCCACCTTCGAGAATCAGATCATCGCCAGACTTGATGATTTCCCTGGCAACATATTTCCCCAGAACTAATCGGCGCGGATCACTCAAACCGGCAGGGAATTCAAAAATATGTTCGCCATGGATCGTGCTATCCAAAATGTGTTCATCGCCCAATTCCCAGCCTGGAAGTGAAATTCCCCCATGGATCCGTTTAACCAATGCCTGCCCTTCCAAATCCCTGATGTCTCGCCAGACTGTCATTTGTGATACGTCGAATCGATTTATTATTTCATGTGTCGTGAGGAATCCTTTTTGATGAAGCAACTGCAAAATCTGATTTTGGCGATCTAATGGCAACATATTTATATCCTTTATAAACATTTATAATCATATTATATCATATATTAATTATTTATGTTAATATATGTTGTGTAAAAATATTTGGCAATCGGTAAATAATAATTTGAAACAGAAAGGCAAGATAATATGACTCTACCCCGGATAACAAGACTGGCGCTGTCGAAAATGATTGATCACTCGTTGCTCAAACCGGGATTGACGAAGGCTGAAACGATCGCTGGTTGTGAAGTTGCTATACGGGAGCAGGTTGCAGCTGTAACCATCAAACCCTGTTACACCAAACTCGTGGCAGAAATTCTTTCTGGAAGCGGTGTAATGGTCAATCCTGTCATTTGTTTTCCTCATGGTTACGATTCAACAGAGACGAAAACCTTTGCCACCCAGCAAGCTATTGATAAAGGTGCGGAAGAAATTGACATGGTGCTTAATCTGGGTGCATTATTTGGCGGCGACTATCAGTTTGTCCAGGATGACATTGCTGCAGTGGTCCAAGCATCTCAAGGCAAAACTGTCAAGGTAATCCTCGAAACCGGGTACTACCGGGACATGGACTTGATCGTGAAGGCTTGCCAAT
The DNA here is from genome assembly GCA_012522475.1 of Chloroflexota bacterium. GTDB lineage: Bacteria > Chloroflexota > Anaerolineae > Anaerolineales > Anaerolineaceae > Brevifilum. The sequence continues at coordinate 69,718 of JAAYKH010000061.1, forward strand.
TAATAGAAGCTGCCGGTGGTCACTTTGTAAAAACCAGCACCGGTTTTGCCCCCTCCCCTTACACCAACGTTTATGGTGAAACCGTTGGCTACACACTTGATATATTGAAACTCATGCGTCAATCTGTAAGTGAAGCGGTTCAGGTCAAAGCGGCACAGGGTGTTCGCCGCCTAAACGATGCGCTTGAAGTCATCGCTATTGGGGTCACTCGTTTCGGCGTCAGTGGCACAGAAGCGCTGATGAAAGAATATGACGACACTTACAAGGTTTAGGGACCCTTGACTGCTTAAGGAATAACAAAAGGGGCTGTCCCACGTCATTGAGGACAGCCCCTTTACTAATTAATCGGCTATGTAAGCTATGCCTGCTTATTAAGGTACCGCTGGAATCCCATCTGCTCGATTAAATCGTTCTGTTCTTCAATCCAATCGATATGGTCTTCTTCATCCTGGAGGATTGACTCGACCAGCATTTTCGTGCCATGGTCGCCCAATTCCGAGATAAGCGCGATCGCTTTGTTATAAGCATTAATCGCATCCAATTCAGCTGCATGGTCAAACTTCAATTGTTCCTGAACGTTTTCACCAATGTGGATTTTGTTTAACTTGTCTACAACGGGCATACCTTCAAGAAAAAGAATGCGCCCGATCAGCTTTTCTGCATGGACCATTTCTTGAATGGCGCGTTTTTCGATGACTTCATGAAGCTTCCCATAACCCCAATCCTCACACATTTCACCGTGAAGGATGTATTGGTTGATTGCTGTCAATTCATCAGCCAGAAGCTCGTTTAAAACTTTAATAATATCTGGGTGACCTTTCATGTTCCTTATTCCTCCAAATTCTCTAATTGATTTTTACAAAGTTATTATACATGAGAAATGAAAAGATATCAAAAGACTTCACTTTTAAATAATTTTGACCCAATGCAGGCAGTTCACTCAATCAAAAGTCAACGCTTCTTGCAAGACGGCTTGAATGGCCGCCACATTCGGGAGCAATACATTGGCACCCATAGGCGTGATCCAGGAAGTCGTCTCATTAGGGCCAATCGTGAACCTTCTGACATCTTCGTTACTGTTTATTAATTTCGCAAATTTTGCCATCGTTAAGATCTGGTCTGGATTGATATTACTATCGACACGGGAGTTGAAAATCTCCATCAATTGGGGTGTTTTTAACAACCCACCGGGAGTAATCGCTTTGTCAAAGATGGCTTTAAGCACTTCCTGATTGCGCCGCATGCGGTCAAAATCGCTGGAGCTGTAACGTGCACGAACATACCACAAGGCCCAATCCCGATCCATACGCACTGTGCCAGGGTAAACTTCGCACCACTTATGGCTGTTTAGATAGGTCTCGCAGGCATCGCCCGTATATTGGTCTGTAGTAACGTCAATTCCGCCTAATACATCGACCACTTCCATAAAGCCTTGCATATCAATCATCGCATATTGCGTCGGGTAAACACCAAAGTTCGTTTGCAGCGTATTGGCCAAAAGCTGAAAGCCGCCTGTCTGCATAACGGTGTTGATGCGTTGTTCACCATAGCCAGGAATTGTCACCCATAAATCTCTAGGAAAAGAGACCATACTTGCTGTCCCGGAAGATCCATCGACCGCAACAAGTATAATGGTGTCTGTTCTAAAACCTGCTTCTGGGCGGTAATCAGTTCCTAAAAGCATATACAAACGCACCCCTGTAAATGGCTCTAAATCCGTCACGCCAGGGTTGACATCGGGTTTTTCTGCCAGTAATGATGAACCATCATCAAATCCATCAAGAAGCTGAAAGAACGGTAGCATTGACCGAAATTGCGTTGCCCCAAGGTAAATCATCAGGCAGGAAACAATTAACATCAATGAGAAAAATATTAACAACAACCCCTGGCGCTTCGGGGGATTTTTACTTGTTTTCATAGCAAAATCATCTCCGTGAAAAGTAATTTTACAGAATAATTTGTGCAAGTTGTATTTATACCTTAAAAAATAAAATCTGCTAGAGATGAAAGGATGGTTTAGTTTTGTAAAAATATTTAATACTAAAAGGTGTTTATGGAAACAAAGGTTTCACAAGTAATTGTCCATTGCTCTTAAAACCAGTGTTTTGCTCAATTAACGCGCGCCTTTAAGGTACGCTATTGATCAGTAAGAGCATCAAGTCATTGACGTTAGTCCCTGTTGACCCAGTTTTAATTAATCCCCCCATTGCTTCATGGTAATGATAGGAATCGTTGTCTTTAATAAAAGCATCAATATTTAACCCGAAGTAATCTCGCCCTTCGCAATACATAAGTCCATCTGCAACAGCACCAGCAGCATCGGTCGGCCCATCTTCTCCATCTGTTGCAAAAGAAATAAACAAAACGCCCTTTTTCCCAGAAAGTTTTGGAACAATTTTTAGAGCTAAATCCATATTCCTTCCGCCCAATCCATCTCCAGCAACAATTACTGTGGGTTCACCACCAAAAAGAATGCAGGCTGGTTTTGAAACGGGAACATCATATTTGATGACGGTATCAGCGATCCCATCAATAAAACCTGCGATATGGTCTGTTAATCCAATCAGCGCAGTTGTGATGAGGACAGAATGGTAGCCTAAAGCCTTTGCTTTTTCTAAAGCAGCCATTGCGGCTCGATAGTTTGTTCCGACAATAAAATTAAAAACATTTTCAGACAAGGTTTGCCCTGGCTTAAGCGTTTCTGGAACAAGTCCATTTACCCCTTTGCCAAGATGGGCGAGGATAGTTTCAGGCACCTGCTCAAGCACACCATAGCGCTGAAGAACCTCAATGGCATCCTGGTAAGTTGTTGGATCAGGAACCGTCGGGCCGGAGGCAATAATATCCAACCGGTCACCGATTACATCGGAAAGAATTAACGTCGCCACACAGGCAGGTTGAAGTCTAATTGCAAGGCGTCCCCCCTTCATCTGGTCTAAATGTTTTCTTAGGGTATTAATTTCATCAATATCAGCGCTGGAATTTAATAGAATCTGTGTCAATTTCTGTAAATCATCAAGCGATATCCCTGGGACGGGATCGGTAAAAAGCGCGGACCCGCCCCCAGAGATCACAACGAACACCAGGTCATCTTTTGTCATTTCAGGCAGGTTGGTCAGCAAGGTTCTGGTTGAATTAATCGAAAGACCCGATGGAATGGGATGATCGCCCAAGTATACTTTGAGCTTACCCTGATAGCTATTTTCAGCCAGGAATTTTGGGTCTTTTGTGATCACCGCGGCCTGGTTAAGGATTGAACCCAGTTTGTCAATAACAGCCTTGGCCATCGGCACAGCAGCTTTGCCAAACCCCAGCAAGAACACCCGCTTAAAGTTTTTGAGATTAAAAACCTTATCATCAATTATTATCTGCTGGTTTTGGACCTGCAATTGTTCATACGTACATGTGTAAGGATCAACGGCATTAACTGCCTGGGCGAGTATTTCACATGCATCCAAACCAAGTTTTTCATTGCGTAAAATAACCCTGTTTGTTAGGGCATCTTTTTCAAGTATTTGCACGTCCTGATTCATGGCGATAAACCTCAACAATTTATGGGATAATTGTCATTGAATATTTTTGCACTTGAATTATAAGGTACAATTGCCGGTGGTAAATGACCGAATTATTTTGTTTATTTGCCGACCAATATTTGCAATTTTAACAAACTATTTTCTCTAGGAGGAACACGTGGATGACGTTTTGACGGGCCTTTTAAGGCCAAAGGGGATTGCGATTGTGGGTGCCTCAGCAACACCAGGAAAAATTGGGCATACCGTTGTGAAGAACTTGATCGATGGCGGTTATCAAGATGGCATTTACCCAATCAACCCCACAGCAGATGAAATTATTGGATTGAAAGTCTATAAATCTGTTTTAGATGTCCCGGAACAGATTGATGCGGCTGTCATCACCATCCCGGCGAAATTTGTACTGGATGCGATTAAAGAATGTGGGGAAAAGGGCGTCAAAGGCTTAATCGTATTCACTTCAGGCTTCAGCGAAGTTGGTGATTCCAAGCTTGAAGAAGAAGTGGTTAAACTTGCCAATTCCTACGGGATGCGCGTACTCGGGCCAAATATCGTCGGCACGCTTTCAAACTCGGATAAATTGAATGCCTCTTTTGCGCCTTTCTTGCCTTTAGAGGGCACTGCTTCGCTTATTACTCAAAGTGGTGCCTTGCTGATTGCGATTGACGCCATCACTTATACCCGTCGAATCGGGTTTGATAAATTAATCTCTATCGGGAATATGTCTGACGTAAATATTGCTGATACAGTGGGCTGGTTGAATACGGATGAAAACACAAAGTGCATCACTTTATATATCGAAGGTTTGAAGAATGGTCGCCGTTTTATTGAAGAATGCACAAAAGCGAAAAAACCAATTGTGGCGCTGAAAGCAGGTGTCTCTGAACATGGCGCAATCGCAGCAGCCTCGCATACGGGTTCATTGGCCGGCGCCCAAAAAATATATAGTGCAGCTTTTGAACAGGCCGGCGTTATCCAGGCCACAGATTTAAGTGACCTCTTCGACTGTACTCTAGCGCTTTCTTTACAGCCGCCAATGCATGGGGACAATCTGCTGATTATCACCAATGGCGGCGGCGTGGGCGTTTTAGCCACCGATTCGGCGGAAACTGCTGGACTCCCCCTGAAATTTGCTCCGGAACCTGTCCAGGAAGAGTTTAAAAAGCATATGCCTTCTTATGGGTCTGCAAAAAATCCGGTTGATCTGACTGGTATGGCCGGTAACGATTGGTATTTTGATAGCACAAAGTTTGCCTATGCTCATGACTGGGTGGATGGTCTGGTTGTTCTGTATTGTGAAACCGCCATAACCAACCCGATGGAAATCGCTAAAGCGGTGCACAGGGCAATTAAAGAAACTGGGATTATCGATAAGCCTGTTACGATTTCTTTCGTCGGTGGCGAACGGTGTGATAAGGCCATGCAGTGGTTGGTTGAAAACGGCATTCCTGCCTATAACGACCCCGACCTTGCCGTTAAAGCCATGGGGACCTTGCGAGACTATGCCAAGTTGCAGGATTTGAAAGATATACCCATTAGCAACGATCACCAAGTTGACAAAAAAGCTGCACTGGACATCATTGCTAAAGTAAGAGCTGATGGCCGCACCGGTTTAACTGAAATTGAAGCAAAGGAAATATTTTCAGTCTATGGCCTGCCCGTTGTCAGCACAACGTTAGCGACCAGTGAGGATGAAGCCGTTTCACAGGCAGAAGCTCTCGGCTACCCGATTGTGATGAAGATTGTTTCCCCGGACATCCTGCACAAATCTGACGCAGGCGGCGTTAAGGTCAACATCAAGGACGAGGCTGGAGTTCGAGAAGCTTATCAAACCATTCTTAAAAGTGCAAAGGCTTACAAAGCAGAAGCCGATATCCATGGGATTCTGGTTCAAGAAATGGCGCCCTGGGGAACAGAAACAATTGTGGGATCGGTCAACGATACTACCTTCGGGCCCACGGTGATGTTTGGGTTGGGTGGAATATTCGTCGAAGTTCTCAAGGATGTCGTCTTCCGTGTTGCGCCAATCTCCGACAAGGAAGCTGCCATGATGCTGGAAGCTATTCGGGGCGCACCAATTCTTGACGGTGTGCGCGGAGAGGCGCCAAGAGATAAGAAAGTTCTTGCCCAGGTGCTTTCGAAGTATGCCCACATGATCAATGATCTAGGTGAGCACATCCAGGAGTCGGACGCCAATCCAATTTTAGTGTATGAAGAGGGTGAAGGCGTCGCAGTCGTTGACGCCAGGATCATCTTGAAAGACTGATTAAATCATTTAATCTAATTCGATATAAGCTACTGCTCATCATAAGCAGTGGCTTTTCTTTTTTCTTACCACAGTGGTTTGTTTTATTATTAAATTCAAGTGGCATACCACTGCCTGTCAAGCCAATGCAACCAGAGCAGTTTGGCATCACCTATATTTCGACAAAAAATTAATGATGATGTCATTTCGTTTATAGATTAACGACGCATTAAGAATTGAAATGTAATCAAAATTTGCAGTCTAATCTGGAATGTCAACTTTTTAACTTGTATGCAGTAAAATAAATAATGATGAACTATGGATAAAAAAACTTTTTCACGGAGAGATTTTATTAAATTATCGGCATTGGGTTTGGGATCCCTGCCATTGCTCTCTTTCAAAGAAAAAGGACAGTGGCAACAACCCCGAATGATGCGGGTTAGCGGCTCCGGAAATATCAAATCAGTCAGCATTCATAAAGCTCCCGATGAAGATAGTGTCATCCTCTACCAACGCGCAAAAGATGACATCATCAATGTCTATGAAGAAGTTGAATCGGAATTTGGGCCTGTTTACAACCCGATCTGGTATCGAGTTTGGGGCGGGTATGTCCACAGAAAGTGGCTAGCAGAAGTAAAACACATCTTAAATCCTGTCACAGACACCATTCACGAAGACGGGCAGCTCGGCGAAGTCACCGTGCCATTTACCCGGGCAATGATGTACTCATCGCAAAAAGGTTGGACGTCCGTATACCGTCTGTATTATCAGACCATGCACTGGATTCGAGACATCATCGAAGGGCCCGATAAACGTCCCTGGTATCAACTGGAAGATGAGCTGCTCAAAATTAAATATGCCATTCCTGCAGAACATATGCGTGTTATGGCCGATTCGGAATTCGACCCGATTTCACCTGAAGTTCCCCCAGGAGAAAAACGGGTTGAGATCTCAATATCACGCCAGTTTTTGACAGCATTCGAAGGCGACGACGTTATATTCCAAACAGAGGTTTCCACAGGGTCCTTAACGCCAGCCAAAAAAACGCCGACAGGGAACTTTGTGATTGACCCCAAACATCCATCTAAGCACATGGGTGATGGGCAGATCACCGATAATATTTATGCTTATGAATTGGTCGGCGTGCCTTGGAGTTGTTTTTTTCAATGGGAAGACGGTATTGCCACACATGGTACTTATTGGCACAATAATTATGGCACACCGATGAGCCTGGGTTGTGTCAACATGCGCATTCACGACGCGAAATGGCTGTATCTTTGGACAACCCCACACGGTACCTCCCACGAGAAGGTCGTCAATGGTTACGGTACCAGGGTCACCGTTGTTTAATTATATAAAACGCATAAACACCTGATTTGCGACCATGACCCCCCTCCTGGTCAATTTAAGGTTTATTTCTTTTCCACCGTGCCATTCAAGCAGTTCGAGGTGAACCAACGCGTCAATAGGCTCCTGAAAAACCTGAAGCGCAGAAAGTCCAAATTCTTTTTCGAACCTGGATAATGAAACGCCGTCCTTTACCAATCGGAGCGCCAGCCACATAAAGTCTTTCATTCGCGTCATTCTATCAACTTTATGCACGTTAACTGCTACGGGTGTAAAGGGAAAGTTTCCATAATACTTACAAACCCCGGTTATCAGTTGAAGGTAGCTGTCAATCGGCCCTACATTTTCAGTGCGGCTACCATCAACAAAGCCATGTGCCCCAGCCCCAAGTCCGAAATACGGTTGACTCATCCAATACTGCAGGTTGTGAACACATCGATATGGTTTGTTTGGATCTTTTTTTGCCCAATTTGAAATCTCATAATGCTCATAACCAGCTTGTTCCAAATAGTCCATTGTGAATTCAAACATGTCTGCGCCTAAATCTTCATCTTGGGGAGCAATCAATCCCCTTTGATGCCACTCGTAAAACGGTGTGCCTTGTTCAATAATCAGACTGTAAACTGAAAGGTGTTCAGGTGCCAAAGCGACTGCCCTGCCAAGAGAAGCTTTCCATGATTCCAGATCCTGCCAGGGGAGATTATTGATTAAATCCAAATTGATGTTGGTAAAACCGGCTCGTCTGGCAAACTCAACGGCGCTAAGGGTCTCTTCGACCGTATGCGTACGACCTAAACGCGCTAAATCTGTGGCATTGGTTGATTGAGCGCCAAAGCTGATGCGATTAAAACCGAGGGCATGCAAGTCCCGCAGATAGCTTAAATTAACCGATTCCGGGTTTGCCTCGAGGCTGATCTCACATTTTTCTTGAATTAAGGATTGCTTTTCAATCGCTTTTAACAGTCTTTCAAATTCAGAAACCGGGACCAGCGAAGGCGTGCCTCCTCCAAAATAGATGGAGTGGATGGAAGACTTTGAAATATGCTTTGATACGATGCGAAATTCTTCTATTAATCCGTCGATATACTCAGGAATTAACGACTCTTTACCTGTGTTTGTGTTAAAATCACAATAAGGACAGCGTTTTTTACAAAACGGAATGTGGAAATATAAACTATAATTCATCAGCCTACTTATACCACCCAGTGACATTCCATAATTTATTACACAAATTTACTCCTATGAGGTATACTAGTCCAGATTAATTATGAGCCCAGAAAAAAAACCTTCATCTACAAAACTTTGCCCAGTTTGCGGCACACGATTAAGCGATAGTGCTACACGCTGCCTTGTGTGCGGAACCGAGTTTGACCAAAACAATAAAACACTGCGAGAACCGGATATTCGCACAAAACGGCTTCCGGAGGTCACGCTCAGTTTACCAGCAATTTTGGGGCTTCTCGTTTTATTCATCACGCTCATTGCAGTGGTCGTTTTTATGGTGATTAACAATAAAACCAAGGACCCTGGAGATAATGCTCAGGTTGAGCTTATTGAGGAACCCCCCACAGCCAGCCCAACAATTACCACAACCCCCACCATCACATTAACACCAACGGAAGCGCCCACCTGGACGCCTTTACCCCCAATTGACTACGTTGTTAAACCCGGTGAATCCTGTGCAGGCATTGCTGCTGCCTTCAACGTTTCCGTCCAGAGTATTATCTTAGAAAATAACCTGGCCGCAAATTGTGAATTGTTCGAGAACCAGGAGTTAAGGATTCCCCAACCGACACCAACTGCTTCTCCTCAGCCCACGGCCACATTGAGTGAAATTGAACAAACTGAAGCTGCTTGTGAAACGATTTCATATACGGTGCAATTGAATGACACCCTCAGCTCAATTGCTAACACCTATAATGTTGCCATGGCCACGATTCGTGAATACAACGGTTTGCTGAGTGACACGGTATTTGAAGGGCAAAATTTGACCATCCCGTTGTGCCAGCGCCGACCTACGCCCGGACCAACGCCAACACCGACGCAACTCCCACCATATCCTGCACCAAATTTACTCCTCCCAGCTGATGGCGCCTCGTTCATTGCCGTCTCAGACACAATTACACTTCAATGGGCTGCTGTCGGTGCGTTAGAAACAAATGAAGCTTACGCTGTCACTATAATGGACCTGACAAGCGAAGAAAAGTGGAGCACCACGGAATATGTCAGAGACACCTCCTTTATTATTCCGGCTTCATTCGCCCCCCCAGAGGGAAAACCACATGTCTTTCGATGGTCTGTCAACATCGTCCGCCAAGTGGGCGGCAGTGAGGAAGATGGTGAAAACTGGGAAATTGCAGGAACTCGCAGCGAGGAACGAGTCTTCGCCTGGATGAATTCCTCCGCATTACCGTAAACAATTAAAATAAACCGGAGGTTGTGCATTCCTCCGGTTATTTATTTAACGAAATATTTTTTCTATGCTTCGTTTTCTAAATTCTCTAAATAACGAGTCGCTTGAATTCCAGCCGCAGCGCCCATGCCCGCGGAGGTGATTACCTGCCGGAAGGTAGGATCGGCAATCTCGCCTGCAGCAAAAACACCGGGTACCGAAGTTTCCATAAACCTGTTAATTTTAATATAGCCTGTCTCATCCAATTCCAATTGACCGGCGAACATTTCAGCATTGGGTTTATGACCAATGAAAATGAATATCCCATCCGTAGAAATAACACGTTCTTCATCCGTTTTGGTGTTTATTATCCGGACAGCTTGTACACCATCTTCGCCCAAAATCTCTGAGACAACAGCGTCCCACACAAAGCTGATTTTTTGGTTTTCAAATGCTCGATTTTGTAAAATTGCACCCGCTCTTAATTTATCACGACGGTGAACAATGGTTACAGTTTTTGCAAAACGAGTTAAGAACAGCCCCTCTTCTATTGCGCTATCCCCTCCTCCGACAACGATAATGTCTTTATCTTTAAAAAACCAGCCGTCACACGTACCACAATAGGAAACGCCCCGACCAGTAAACTCTTTTTCGCCTGGAACGTTTAATTTTTTTGGAGCAGCACCGGTAGAAATGATCAGGCTTTTAGCAGTGTAAGTGCCACTGTATGTATTGACAACAAATGGCCGTTTCTTCAAATCAACACTAACCGCCTGGTCCATGACAATCTCTGCACCAAAGCGTTCCGCCTGGGTTTGAAATAACAATCCCAATTCGCTGCCACCAATACCATCTGGAAAACCCGGATAATTTTCAATGACGTCCGTTGTTGAAGCCTGCCCATGCAAGACCATACCGGTTAATAAAATCGGCGATAAATCGGCTCTGGCAGCATAAAGCGCTGCAGTAAGCCCTGCCGGGCCTGAACCCAGTATGAGGACTTCTCTTTCGATCATGCTATTTTTTTTAATTTCAGACATAAAAATATAACCCTCCAGAGGTTTTGAAACTTTAGATGCAAATTCAAGTTTTTGGTTACATAGACATTTTAATAAACGATTTATTCTTTTGGCACAAACCGCCTTTGGGTGAACTCGTGCCTGCTGAAATTATTATACGAGCACTTTGGTAAAAAGATAGCTGAAATTAAAAAACTGTCCTATAATCAATTAAAATTAAATTTCGAAAAGGATGATTATGTCAAAAACAAAGGTGACTGATGCGCTAAATTATTACCATCAAAATCAAAGTGAATTCCTTGGTGAATTATTTGACTTTCTTCGGATACCATCCATATCAACTAGCGAGATCAACCAGGAAGATGTTCAAAAAGCAGCGGTATTTCTGCAGCGTAAATTGACAGAAATTGGCTTTGAAAAGGTAAAGGTGTGTTCAACACTTATGCACCCGATTATCTACGCGGAAAAAATAGTCGACCCGCAAAAACCGACCATTCTTATTTATGGGCATTATGACGTTCAACCCCCAGACCCACTTTCTGAATGGAACACCCCTCCTTTCGAACCAAAAATTGAAAGCGAATATCTCCTGGCTCGTGGCGCGTCGGATATGAAGGGGCAAATTTGGGCTGCCATCTCTGCATTGCAGTCGATATTGCAGACCGGTGAATTATCCGCCAATATCAAATTCTTAATTGAAGGCGAAGAGGAAATTGGATCTCCAAGCTTAGATCCGTTTTTAATGGAAAATAAAGCCTTGTTGACTTGCGATATGATCTTAAACCCGGATGGGAGCATGCTGGCGCCAGATAAGCCAACCATTATTTACGCATTAAGGGGGATGGCTTATTTCGAGTTGCGTGTTTATGGCCCATCTGCAGACCTGCATTCGGGCACTTTTGGCGGCGTTGTAGATAATCCTGCCAACGTTCTGTGTCGTTTAATCGGCGGGATGCATGACGAATTTGGCCGGGTAACCTTACCAGGGTTTTATAATGGAGTTCGCTCAATTTCGCCTCAGGAAAGCGCGGAATTATCGAAAATTGGCATGGATGCTGATGCGTATAAAGCATTAACCGGTGTCCCCGCGCTGGGAGGTGAAGCAGGTTTTCAACCCATTGAACGCATCGGCGCCAGGCCTACCTTAGATGTGAACGGCCTTTACGCAGGATATGTTGAGGAAGGCGCTAAAACGATAATACCTGCTTATGCAATGGCGAAAATTTCATCACGTTTGGTTCCAGACCAAGATCCTGAAAATATTGAGGAAAGCCTCAAGCAATACCTCAAAGAAAACGCGCCTGATACTGTTCGGTGGGAGTTAGAGATGCTGTCTGGGGCAACGGCTTATATTGCTGAAGCAGAAGCGCCCGGGGTAAGTTCATTTATTAACGCTTTAGAACAAACCTGGGGAAAACCACCAATTAGAAAACGAGAAGGTGGTTCGATTCCGGTAGCAACGTCTATGAAAAACATCCTCGGGGTTGATTCAATTATCACCGGGTTTGGACTGCCAGATGACCAGATCCACTCGCCAAATGAGAGGATGCACCTCCCCACACATTACAAAGGTGTTGAGGCTTTAATACGTTTCTTTTGCGGTTTTTAATTTACTGAAGGATCATTTGATGAATGAAAGAATGCCAGCTTATGGTGGTCAGGCGGTAATTGAAGGCGTCCTCATGCGTGGGAAGTACGCCATTGCTATGGCCAATAGAGCACCAACCCAAGAAATTGTTATAGTCCAGGAGTTATTGACCGGCCTGTATTCCGGTAAACTATCAAAAATCCCTTTTTTGCGAGGATTGATCGGTTTGTGGGATGCGTTAGGGCTGGGGATGCGCTATTTAACGCTTTCTGCCAATATCCAGACCGGTGAGGCTGAAAAAATTGAAGGCCCCGCTCTTTATTTAGCCTTGGCTTTATCCTTAATGTTTGGAATCGGAGTTTTCTTTTTGGTACCTGCGCTTATCTCTGGTTTGTTAATCAAGTATATGGCCCTAAGCTCCTGGTTAGCAAATTTGCTCGAGGGAATTCTTAGATTGGCTTTGCTCATTATCTATCTACTGTTAATTGGAAAAATGCCTGATATCCAAAGGGTTTTCATGTACCATGGGGCAGAACATAAAACCATAAACGCTTATGAAGGTGGCGCTGAATTGACCGTTGAGAATGTGGCGGAGTATCCACTTCAGCACCCTCGTTGCGGCACCTCGTTTATTCTTACCCTGGTGCTGCTTTCTATCCTCCTGTTTTCTCTGTTTGGCCCCCTGCCTCTCCACTGGCGTTTGCTTTCACGCCTTTTGATGGTCCCCATTTTATCCGGTATAGCCTATGAATATATTCGGTTGCTTTCCAGGCATTTGGATAAGCCTTTTGTGCGGTGGATCATCAAACCTAATCTTGCCCTGCAAAATATGACCACACGTGAACCAACCCCTGAAATGCTAGAGGTAGCTATTCAGGCGTTTAATTCAATGTCAGAATTGGAAAAAGAACAATCTTCAGAAAAGGATTCCCATCTATAATTTAGAAGGAATTGCCTATGAAACCTTGGCAGCTTCTCTTAGCAGGTGTTTTGTTTGGGTTGCTTGCAGCTGGAGCGATTTTACTCGTCTCACAGCCTGAAAGAGGTGACCCAATTTCACTTTTTCCGGCACCTACAATCACCCATACAGCACCTCCCAAACCCACAGCGACAATTCCGCCCATTCAAGTGCTGATTAAAGGAGAGGTTAATAATCCGGGTATTTATCTGCTTGATCGGGAAAACAGGTTGTTTGATTTGATTGAAATCGCTGGCGGTCTGACTGAACAGGCTGATGCTGATAGGGTCAACGATGTTTTTTTATTACGAGATGGCGACTATTTCTACATTCCAGGTTTGGGTGAACATATCCCAGATACTGCCCGCAACGCCCCGGGTAATAATCCTCTAGATGATCCGAGTTATTTTGATTACCCCTTGAACATTAATACAGCTTCTCAAGAGGCATTTGAATCATTGCCCGGTATTGGGCCTGCCAAGGCAGCAGATATCATCGCTTTTCGTGAAAAAAATGGTGGGTTTACCGCTATCGAAGATCTATTACGTGTGCCTGGCATCGGTAATGCCACATTGGATGCAATTCGTGACTATCTCATTATCCAGCCTTAATAACCTTCTCATTAATACAACTGTATAAAAGCCAAGTTCTTTTCCAGTTTTTGGCATGTGAAAATCATTGCTGATCTTGCTTAGATTTATACCATCCTCAGCAAGCTGATGCAGTTCACGGCCTAACAATCGGAGAAGTAAAGGTATAATCAAAGAAATGGAAATAAAAGGCAAAACTCGCAAGCAATTAATCCAGCCGGGATTTCTTAAAACGCTAATTTTAAGCGTTTCAGCGCTGCTTGCTTTTTTTACACTTATTTTGCCTGATATCATCAAACAATCATCGCTCCAAATACAAATTGGAGATGTGACCTCACAAGATATTCTTGCGCCTTATTCGCTCAGCTTTGAAAGTGAACTGTTAACTGAGCGTGCGCGCAAGGACGCAGCCAATTCAGTACAGCCCATATACCTGCCCACCGACCCAAGCATCGGTCGCAGGCAAGTTGAACAATTGCGCACGGTTTTATACTTTATTACGACAGTGCGCCTGGACCCCTTTGCCAGCATTGAACGAAAAATATCTGATATTCAAACTGTAGAAAACCTCGATCTTTCGGAAGAAACAATTATCCGCATTTTACAATTAAACGATGCGCGTATGGCGGCAATTGAGGTCGAATCCACTACGGTTCTTGAGCAGATCATGCGCAATACATTGCGCGAGCCTGATATTTTAACAGTCAAAAGAAACATCCTCGCACTTATTGACTTCTCATTCCCCGAAGAACAAGCGCATATTGTGGTTGCACTTGTTGAGCCATTTATCGTTCCCAATAGCATCTTTTCTGCTGAACAAACCGATGCTGCCATTGAAGAAGCACGCCAATCTGTGAATCCAGTCGTTCGCTCTTTTGTATCGGGTGAAACATTGGTCAGATTGGGACAGATCATCAGTGAAATCGAGTGGGAAGCCTTACAACGGTATGGGCTGATTCAGTCCGGAAGTTATTGGCAAAATATTATTGGTGCAAGTATTTTAACATTGGTAATTGCCCTATTGATTGGCTTATATTATAAAAAGAATCCGGACAGTTCAATTTCCTCAGTAAAATCTGTGTTGCTGGTGGCTGTTGTATTTTTGCTATTCCTTAGCATCGCCAGGTTCTTTGTAATCAACCGGACAATTTTGCCTTACCTGTATCCTTTGGCGGCCTTTGGTCTGACAATAGCCATCATTTTTACTGTTGAGGAGGCGATGCTGCTGTCAATAACCTTAGGATTATTGACAGCCTATGGGCTACCGAATGGATTTGACCTGTCTGTGTTTTATATTGTTCCGACAGTACTTGGCATATTAACCCTGGGTAAAGCCAGGCGTATCGGTGCATTTTTCTTTTCTGGTTTGACAATTGGGCTCGCTGGTATTGCGATTGTTTTGGGATACCGACTGCCAGATTCCGCAACGGATTGGGTCGGGATTGCCACGCTTAGCGGTGCCGCCCTCATCTATGGGGTCGCATCAGCCAGCCTTACTTTATTATTGCAATACATCTTTTCCCAGTCTTTGGAAATCACCACCTCGTTACAACTTCTCGACACTTCGCGTCCTGATCACCCCCTGCTGCAGTTAATGCTCAGGAACGCGCCCGGGAGTTATCAACATTCCCTTCAGGTCGCTAATCTTGCAGAACAAGCGGCTGAAGCAATCGGTGCAGATGGCTTGCTTGTGCGTGTTGGCGCTATTTACCATGACTGTGGGAAATCCCTCAATCCCCATTTTTTTATTGAAAACCAAATTCAAAACGAATCCAATCCTCACGATGAGATTGACCCATACCTGAGTGCGCGGACGATTATCAGCCATGTCACGGATGGTGTGAATCTGGCAAGAAAACACCGTTTACCTGAGCGGGTCATTGATTTCATCAAGGAACATCATGGCACAATGCATACGCATTACCAGTATACAAAAGCCCTCCAGGAAGCTGAAAATCGGGCAGATGTGGATAAAACCTTGTTTACATATCCGGGCCCACGGCCCCAATCCAAAGAGACTGCATTGTTAATGTTAGCCGACGGCACTGAGGCGCGTACTCGCGCTGAGCGGCCAAAAGATGAGGGTGAATTAGAGGCATTGATCGACATCGTTTTTACATTTTATTCACAAAACAATCAATTAGACGATACAAACTTAACCCTCAAAGACCTTCAATCAATCAAGGAATCTTTTTTCCACACCCTTAAGGGTGCTTATCACCCCCGGGTAAAATACCCTGAGATTGTCAAAACTGATCATCAGTCCATCGATAATGCTAAGAAAAAATGATCCCAGAAAAATTTGTTATCAATATTTTTGTTAACCCGAAATTTAAAACGAAAATTGATCAATCAATAATCCGTAATGCAGTTCAAACCACACTTGAAAGCGAAGGTAACACGCACGTTTCTCTTTCGATTAAATTCACAAAGGATAAAGAGGTACGTCTATTAAACAAGGCTTACCGAAATATTGACAAGACGACGGACGTGCTGGCATTCAATCAGGGTTATATTGACCCTGAAACAGACCTGCTTTACCTGGGTGACATCATTATTTCTTGTGAACAAGCACAATTACAAGCCAATGAAAATGGCCGCTCGGTTACAGAAGAATGTGCTCTATTAACCGTTCATGGAACACTGCATTTATTGGGGTACGACCATGCAACACCCGGTGAAAAAGCGATCATGTGGAAAAAACAAGACCATATTCTTAAGTCTGTTTTAAGACCTGGATTGGAGGATGACACATGAAAATCAGCTTAAATAACAGGAAGTTAGGGCAAATTTTAATAAGTATTGCCCTCATTGGAATGATCTTTTCATTTTTTGGCATCATTACAACCTGGTATTACAAACCAAAAATTGAGGAAACAATGCTTGGGGTCCTCGATTCCCTGGAACAAGTATTAAATAATACTAGAAGCGGCCTGATCGTTATCAATGATACAATGACTGTAGCGACTGGAAACATTGAAATGATCACTGACTCGCTGGAAAATGCGACAAACACGTTAGACAATATAGCGGTGTCTTTAACCTCCTCGGCCGATTTAATCGGCGGTGATTTACGAGAGACAATTATTGATACTCAGATAGCGTTGACCTCTGCCGCTCAGAGCGCCGGTATCATCGATAATACCCTGCGGTTGATCGCTGCAATCCCAATTTTAGGGGCCGATTATCGACCTGAAGTCCCTCTTAGCACAAGTTTGGCAAATGTTTCAGAAAGTTTAATGAATGTCCCAGAAAAATTCCTTGAAATTAATCAATTCATCAAGGAAACCGAAGGCGGTTTGGGAGATCTACAAACAGATATTTCAGTATTTTCTGCAGAGATCCAAAGCTTTGAAGATTCTTTGACAGAAACCCAGACTTTAGTTGCTGAATACGATTTAATTTTTGAGACAATGCAGGAACAATTTTTAGGCATGCGCAAACAAATTCCCACTTTTTTGCTGCTGGTCAGCATTTTCATCACAGGTGGTTTCTTTTTCCTTGGTTTTTCACAAATCATCATTTACGATCAAGGCAAGACGCTTAGAGATGGCGAGCGCGTTTTACTTTCTCTGTCCGAGTTAAACCAGAACAAGACAACAGATCATTAGTCGAAATTACGGAGGTTCTATGAAACATTTTATTGATATTGCCGACTTTTCAGTCGCAGAGTTGCAAAGTATGTTGGATTTGGCGTTGAGTCTCAAAGCTGAGTATAAAAACGGGGTTATAAGGCCGCTTTTAAAAGACAAAGTGCTTGCGATGGTATTTGAAAAGCCGAGTCTGAGAACACGGGTAAGCTTTGATATGGCCATGCGAACACTTGGTGGAGATGCCTTATATTTGTCGCCCCAAGAAGTTGGGCTCGGAAAACGTGAATCGATCCCTGATGTCGCTCGAGTCCTTTCTGGCTATGTGCAGGCAATCATGGCAAGAGTCTTCGAGCACGAGCATATTCTCGAATTGGCACGATGGTCATCGGTCCCCGTGATCAATGGGCTGAGCGATTACAACCACCCTTGCCAGGCCATAGCAGATGCACTAACAATTATTGAAGAATTTGACGACCTGAAGGGGAGAACGGTAGCTTATATTGGAGATGGTAACAACGTTGCTATCTCGCTTATGAAAATCGTCACCAAACTCGGTGGAGACTTTCGAATTGCAAACCCAGAAGATTACGACATGCCAGAAGATGCCATTCAACAATCCAGAGAATTTGCGGTTGAAACAGGTGGATCAGTAGCCCTGTTCAGAGCTCCAGAAGAAGCAGCTGAAGCTGCTGATGTGTTATACACAGACACCTGGATCAGCATGGGCCAAGAAGAAGAAGGAAAAAAGCGGGAAATGATCTTTCCGCCCTACCAGATTAACGAGAAATTAGTGGGTATGGCGAAGTCAGACGCGATTGTTTTGCACTGCTTGCCTGCTTATCGGGGCAAAGAAATTACGGATGAAGTTGCAGATGGCCCACATTCGAGGCTGTTTGAGCAAGCAGAAAACCGTATGCACGCCCAAAAAGCGATACTTGTTCAACTTTTTGATAAAGGAGACGATCATGTTGAATAGTGAATATTTTATTAATCTTGAAAATCAGTATGGCGCTCACAATTATCATCCATTGGATGTCGTTCTTGTAAAAGGAGAGGGCGTATGGGTGTATGATGTTGAGGGAAACAAATATCTCGATTGTCTAAGCGCTTATTCTGCGGTTAGCCAGGGACATAACCATCCAAAGATCAAACAAGCAATGATTGACCAGCTTGATCGATTGACCCTGACCTCGCGGGCCTTTTACAATGATAAGCTTGGCTTGTTTTACAAAAAACTATCCGAAATGACAGGCTATGAAATGTCCTTGCCCATGAACAGCGGCGCGGAAGCGGTTGAAACAGCCATCAAAGTTGCACGAAAATGGGGTTACCACATCAAAGGAGTTCCGCGACATCAGGCGGAAATTATTGTAGCAGATGGGAATTTCCACGGTAGGACAATCACAATCATCTCATTTACGTCCACACATCAATACAAACATGATTTTGGCCCCTTTACTCCAGGGTTCCCGATGGTTAAGTACGGCGATATCAAAGCAATTGAAGATGCGATTAATGACAATACGGTGGCAATTATGCTGGAACCCCTCCAGGGAGAAAATGGCATTCTGATACCGCCTGAGGGTTATTTTAAAGCTGTCGAAAATCTTTGCCGAGAAAACAATATCCTTCTTATTGCTGATGAAATCCAAACCGGACTTGGGCGCACAGGCGCCTTTTTTGCCAGCGATCACGAAAATGTAAGGCCAGATATTATGGTCATTGGCAAAGCTTTGTCGGGCGGCTTTTATCCCGTATCTGCGGTTTTAGCAGATGAGCCGATTTTGGGCTTGATTGTGCCAGGAGACCATGGCTCTACATTTGGTGGAAACCCACTCGGTGCCGCAGTGGCAATCGCTGCTTTGGAGGTCATTGAGGAAGAAAAGTTAGTCGAAAACTCCAGGGATTTGGGTCAATACATGATGGACTATCTGGAAGAAGTTCCCAAGAAAAATATTCATGACTTGCGTGGCAAAGGACTGTTCATTGGTATTGAGTTAAAACACGAATTGGGCGGTGCCAGAAGATATGCTGAGGTCCTCAAACAAAAGGGGATTCTGGCAAAAGAGACCCATACACACACCATCCGGCTGGCACCACCGCTGGTCTTAGACAAAGATACCGCTGATTGGATGTTGCCCATTATCCGTGACACCTTATTAATGGATTAACCGGGCGTTTTGGAGAGAATAATATGCACCGTTTTGCGAAGATTGTCTGCACCTTAGGCCCAAGTAGCGATTCAAAGGAGACCATTCAAGCATTGGTAGCTGCTGGGATGAACGTTGCTCGCTTGAATTTTTCTCACGGTTCTCACGAAACGCACGGCAACATGATGGATCTCATTCATGAGATATGCATTGAAATGGGCGTTCCAATCACGATCCATCAAGACCTTCAAAGTCCAAAGCTTAGGATCGGGACCTTGCCAGAAGGGGGGATTTTGTTAAAGGCCGGCGACCATGTCACACTAAGCTCATCAAAATCCTACGTCCCTGACAAGGCTGATATTTTCATCCCCTTTGAAATTCCAGATTTGCATAAATGCTTGCAACCCGGGAACCATATTTTGCTTGATGACGGCTATCTTGAAATGGAAGTTAAAGCCATCGATGGCGAGCGGATTGATGCCATGGTCATTTTGGGCGGCCTGTTAAAATCAAATAAAGGCGTAAATCTTCCTGGTGCTAATTTAACGACACCCAATTTTACTGAAAAAGATTGTGAAGATTTGAAATTCGGCCTTCATAAAGGTGTTGACTTTGTTGCAGTCTCATTTGTCCGTAAAGCAGACGATATTCTTACGGTGCGCCAAGCGATAGAATCTTTGGCAGGGCATTCTGGTGCTGCAAAAGTACCCATTATTGCCAAATTGGAACGCCCTGAAGCGCTATCTGACCTTGAGAGCATCATGAAAGTCACAGATGGCGTCATGGTTGCGAGGGGCGACCTGGGGGTTGAAATGACGCCCGCAGCAGTGCCTATCGCTCAGAAAGAAATCATTGCCTGCGCCAATGCACACGGTAAATTTGTCATCACAGCAACGCAAATGTTAAATTCAATGATTGACAACCCCCGCCCGACACGAGCAGAAGTCACGGATGTAGCGAATGCGATCTTTGATGGGACAGACGCCGTAATGCTTTCGGGAGAGACCGCAGCCGGGAAATTCCCGTTAGAAAGTGTGCAGATGATGGTTGACATCATTCAGAGGGCAGAAAAAGACATTAACAAATGGGGCAAGTTTGATTATTCTGCAGCGCTTTTAAAACAGGAGGATTCCTTATCGATTACATGGGCAGCTAAAGAATTGGCGCACGATCGCAACGTTGCTGCAGTGATTGTTTTTACCCAATCGGGAAGAACCGCTCGACTTATGTCAAAAACAAGGCCCGAAGCTCCAATTTTTGCTTTTACACCAGAATTGAAGACTTATCAAGAAATGGGCTTATATTGGGGTGTAACCCCAATCTTTGTACCCTATGCAGACACGCTTGAGACCATGATTAAGCATGTCGAAACAGCCATTTCAACAGCTACCAAGCTTGAAAAAGGTCAAAAAGTTGTTTTGATTTCAGGGTTTCCAGTCGGTGCCCTCAAGCAGCCAAACCTCGCGCTGTTATACACATTAGGAGAAATGTAAACCATTAATCAACGACAGCGGAGTGAATTCACTCCGCTGTCAGGTTATGTGCTCAATTTGCCACCCCTGCCTCAATACATACCCTGGTTGATCTTATCCAAAGTCTCTGGAGATGGCCGCAAATCTTCAGCGTTGATACGGTTTAATGGTCGCTCAACCAAATCCATAAAATCATACAAAGAAGGCTGCTCCGGGTTGATATAGAGCAACCCGGTCACGAGCCAATTATTTTTTTCAGCATCTTCAAGAATTTTTAAAGCCTGCCATTTGTCCTGTGGGTCATACTCTTTGTCGAGTTTTTTTAGCACAACCACTGATCCGTCGTGCAGAGCAACTTCTTTAATTTCGCCTTCCTGGAATTCTTTTAAGATAATCGTTTTGCGTCTTGGCACATAGGCAATATCATGTAACGGGGCTTGGTGCTGACGCCCCCATTGGTAGGAATGCAATGTGTCTTCCCGATTATTAAAACTGACACAAGGGCTGATGATATCCAAAACAGCAGTCCCGCGATGACTGAGTGCGGCTTTAATAAGCTCCCGCACCTGGGCAGGATCACCTGCAAAAGAGCGGGCAACAAAACTCGCGTTGCCAATCAAAGCCTCCTTAGCGATGTCAATCGGCAAAAATGGATTGACACCCTGACGTTTCAGCTCCAAACCTTGTTCAGCGGTCGCAGAAAATTGACCTTTTGTCAACCCATATACCCCATTGTTTTCAACGATGTAGACCATGGGTAAATTTCGCCTGATTAAATGTTTGAACTGCCCCAGGCCGATACTGGCCGTATCACCATCTCCAGATACCCCGATAACCTTCATGGTCGTATCAGCAAAGGCGGCACCCAAAGCCATAGAAGGCATGCGTCCATGCAAACCGTTGAATCCAAATGATCTTTTTAAGAAATAAGTTGGGCTTTTGCTGGAACAACCAATACCGCTGAATTTTACAATTCGCTCTGGCGAAATGCTCATCTCAAAGCAGGCTCTGACAATTTGAGCTGAGATGGTATTATGCCCACATCCTGGGCACAGGGTGGATCGCAAACCCTGGTAATCTGCTCGGGCAAGCCCAATCGCATTGGTTTCTTCGATAATATCAGTCATTTCGTTGCTGCTCCTTTTCAGAAACGATATCCTTGATCCAGTTTGCCGTCATAGGCAAGCCATCAGCGTAAGCACATGAGATTAATTGATTGGAAAGCTCACAATTTTCGAGTACAAGCAGTTGGTGCAATTGTCCATCTCGATTCAATTCCAATACATAGTTCCTCTCATGTGAATAAATAAATTTTTTCACTTGCTCAGAAAACGGTAAGGCTCGTACACGCAAAAAATCTGTTGGTATGCCCGCTTTTGCCAGCAAGTCCTGGGCTTCAAGCACTGCTGGTTCTGTTGAACCCATGGCGATGAGCCCAATTTTTGCCTCAGGTAAATTATGGAAAACAGGTTGGGGTAATGCCTCTCTGGACGATTCAATTTTTTGTTTGAGACGGTCCATCAAGGATTGCCAAACTTCGGGGTCCTCGCTATATTCGCCAAATTCGTTGTGACCCGTGCCGCGGGAAAAATAGGGCGCTTTTTTGTGGGAATTACCCATCACTGCTCTGAAGGGAATGCCATCACCATCAACATCTAAATAACGACCCCATTCACCTGGAAAAGCCTCAAGGTCCTCTTCCCAAAGTATTTTCCCACGATCAATGGGCTGATCCGGGTATTCAAATCGCTTGGTCATCCACAGGTTCATGCCCAAATCCAGGTCGCTGAGAACAATCACGGGAGTTTGATATTTCTCTGCAATATCAAAGGATTTCCAACCAAACTTGAAGCATTCTGTCACAGAAGAAGGGATTAAAACAATATGCTGTGTATCACCATGACCAAGGAAATAGTTTAACGTCAGATCCCCTTGCGCAGTGCGTGTTGGTAACCCTGTGCTAGGACCAACCCGCTGCACATCCCACAAAACCAGGGGCACTTCCGAAAAATAAGCCAGGCCCATATATTCAGTCATCAAACTAATCCCCGGCCCAGAGGTTGAAGACATCGCTCGCAAGCCTGCCCAACCAGCACCAACAACCATGCCGATAGCTGCCAGCTCATCTTCAGCCTGAACGATGGCATAATTGTTCTTTTTCGATTCGGGGTCTTGTCTTAAGCGCGGTGCATAGGTGATCAAAGATTCAACCATGCTTGAAGCAGGCGTAATTGGATACCAACCACAAAATTGAAAGCCACCGTAAATTGCCCCCAGGGCACCTGCGGTGTTTCCATCGGTCATGATGTATTCATGAAGTGCTGGCATGGGCTCAACGTAGTACCGATCTCGTTTTTCTAAATTGTTTTTGGCCCAATCAGCTGAGCGTTGAACGATTTCAAAATTCGACTCTGCCACGGATGTTTTGTAGTGAAATTGCGATAACAAAGTTTGCTTGATGACGTTCAAATCAATACCCAACATCTCGGCGACAACACCGACATAAACCATATTTTCCATATAGTCCTGCAAGTTTCGTGGGACCGCAGCTTGCTTAATCAGGTCTCTTACCGGCATCGGGTACATGATGACATCATCGCGGTCGTGAGGGACTTTGATATGATCTGCAAAGAACACGACACCACCAGGCACATTGTAAGCAATATCCTTTGTAAAAGTCCCGGGATTCATTTGAACGATAATATCATCATGCGCAACGCGGGCTAAGTAACCATCCTTTGAGACCCGTATTGAAAACCAGGTTGGTAACCCCTTAATGTTCGAGGGGAAGATATTCTTTCCTGAAACAGGAATCCCCATCCGAAAAAGCGATCTTAACAGTGTATTATTGGCTGTAGCGCTTCCTGAGCCGTTTATTGAACAAATTGTCAAACAAAAATCGTTAACGTTACGTTCCCCGGCTGATGGCTTGTTGTTTTCAGCTTTGCTTAAACTAATCATTCAGGCTCCACAGATAAGATTATTCAAAAGGGATGTTGACATTTTTGGGGTCGCGTTGAAACAATAAGTCCAAGTGGGTAATTAATGCATGATAGCCTGCTGCAAAATCTCCCTGGACAATGGAATCAACCATTTGCTGATGAAAAACCCAAACACGCTGTAAATATTTCCGGTCTTCATACACATTTAATCCTACCGCTTCATAAATATCCCAATAAGCTTCTAAGATCCCCTGGACAAAGATATTGTCCAGTTTGGCATAAATCCCCAGGTGCAAAAGGCGATGTTCGGCATGTGGGATTTCAATTGGATCAGCATACAATTTTCTTTGCGCTCTTTGAATAATTTCTTTCAGCGCTGCAATGTCTTCAGTTGTCAGGCCGCTCACAGCCTGGTACCAATACGAGGCTTCAAGATGATTGCGCAAGTCTGAAAATTGCTTGAAGGCCCCTTTGTTCAGGCTGAGCGC
The DNA here is from genome assembly GCA_012522475.1 of Chloroflexota bacterium. Taxonomy (GTDB): domain Bacteria; phylum Chloroflexota; class Anaerolineae; order Anaerolineales; family Anaerolineaceae; genus Brevifilum. The sequence goes on from JAAYKH010000061.1 coordinate 94,032, forward strand.
ATATGTCAGGCTTTTTGAAACAGCGGGCGTGAATGTAAAAGGCAGGCTTTTTATTCCAACCCGAGGCTTAATTTCAACCAAGCCCAACGCCTTTGCGACCTCAAGTTCTTCCCTCAACGTAGAAACGCTTCTGCCAAGCTCCTTGCTGATATCGGTCAAACTCGGCAAGTATTCGGTTCCAGAATTCTGATTTTTTGAAAGATACTTTAAAAATGGGGAGAGTTTGTCAATTTTGGTTTGAGGATACATAGCATACATCTTATTTATCAGATTAATATGATTAATGTTGTTTACAGTATAACATCATCATAATTAAATTTCAATATAGAAAACCCGAAATGAATCATCAGATTACATTTGTCCTCTTAAAAGGTGTTACAATTCTGGCCTCAGAGGCTTAACGCATGATGTGGTTTTGCCTTCATATTCAGGATTAACAATGAGCATAATTAACGAACTGGCAAAGACTCTGAATTTGCCTGTCGATAATATTCAAAAAACTATTTCCTTACTTCAAGAAGGTAATACGATACCCTTCATCGCCCGTTATCGAAAAGAAATGACAGGCAGCCTTGATGAAGAGCAAATTCGCAAAATTTCTTCAGAATATTCGCGTTTGGAGAACCTTGAAGAACGCCGCCAGGTGATATTAAAGACAATCAACGCGCAAGGAAATCTGACCGATGTTTTGCGAAGTCAACTTCTTGCAGCAGCCAACCTCACCGAACTGGAGGATCTATACCTGCCCTTCCGCCCCAAAAAACGCACTCGTGCGATGATCGCCAGGGAAAAAGGTTTAGAATCCCTGGCCGATATGATCAAAAAACAACCCGTGGTGGACAAATCCCTTCAAGAGATTCTGGAACCCTATATTAGCCGGGGTGTTCCCAGTCCACAAATGGCTCTCTCGGGGGCTTGTGATATCGTCGCTGAATTAATCAGTGATCACGCCACAGTCCGAAAGAAAGTTCGGGAAATTGGCGCCACTTATGGAAGCATCGCAAGCGAGAAAACTAAGGGGAGTGAGGACAAACGTAAAGTTTTTGAACTTTATTATCAATTTCACCAAAGATTAAAGGACCTCCAGCCCCATCAAGTCTTGGCATTGAATCGTGGAGAACGAGAAAGAATCCTCAAAGTTGACATAATAATTCCTGAACAAGACTGTTTGAGGGTTGTTAAATCAATTTTTCCTGCCAACCATAATTCCATTTTTTATGACGCGTTAAACCTGGCTATTGATGATGGCATACAGCGCTTATTGCTGCCTGCGATTAAGCGTGATCTTCGTCGCTCATTGACTGAAACGGCAGAAAGCCACGCCATCCAGGTCTTTGCGAATAATCTGTACAGTTTACTTACACAGCCTCCTTTGGCAGGCCACGTTGTTTTGGGTATCGACCCTGGTTTTAGAACGGGTTCAAAGGTGGCTGTCGTTGACCCTACTGGAAAATTGTTGACAACAACCACCATTTATCCACACCCGCCGCAAAACCAAAAAAACGATGCACAAAAGATGCTGAATGCTTTGATCGATGCCCACCAGGTCACATTAATTGTGATTGGGAACGGCACTGCTTCGCGTGAAACGGAAAGCTTTGTTGCTGAAATTGTAAAACAACGCCCTGGCTTATACTATTTGATCACAAGCGAGGCTGGAGCAAGTGTCTATAGCGCCAGTCATCTTGCCCGCAAGGAATTCCCGGATCTGGATGTCAGCTTGCGCGGTGCCGTTTCAATTGCCCGAAGGGTGCAGGACCCGCTGGCAGAATTGGTAAAAATTGACCCGAAGTCGATCGGTGTTGGCATGTATCAACATGACGTTAATCAAACGCAGCTCTCACAAGCCCTTGGTCAAGTTATCGAGACAGCGGTCAATAACGTTGGCGTTGAGGTCAATACAGCTTCGGCAGCCCTTTTAACCTATGTGGCTGGTGTCGGCCCAACATTGGCTGAAAATATCATTGAGCATCGTGATACATATGGTCCGTTTTATGACCGGTTGGAATTGAAGGCCGTGAAAGGGATGGGTAAAAAAACCTTCGAACAGTCAGTAGGTTTTTTACGTATCCGTGATGGAAAGAACCCGTTGGATGCCACTGCCATCCATCCTGAAAGCTATGGGATAGCAGAAAATATTCTTGAAGAACTCAAACGTAATATAATCAACAAGTCGTCAGACCAAATAACCGCAATTCAAAAATTCAAAGAAACCGAAGATCTGGAGCCGTTAGCACAAGCGTTGAATACAGGTCTGCCCACCCTTCTTGATATTTTGTCTGAACTTGCCCGTCCAGGGAGAGACCCTCGCGAGGATGTTCCAAAGCCAATTTTACGTAATGACATCCTCTCAATGAATGATTTGGCTCAAGGTATGGTTTTAAAGGGTACAATCCGAAATGTTGTAGATTTCGGTGTTTTTGTCGACCTGGGTGTTGAAGTGGATGGTTTGCTTCATCGATCGAAGATACAGCCTAACGCAACCCTTACTGTTGGCGATGTTATTGAAGTTGAAATTATTGCAATCGATTGTGACCGGGATCGCATCGCATTAAAAATGAAAGAATGATTAAATGACTGTAAAAACAATTGAACCCGTTGCAGAATTCAGCTTTGCCACCAAGTACAAAACAAAACACCAAAAACCCGGTACGTGGGTATTATCCCATTCCGTTAGACAATGGCACTGGATTCTACTAGCCCTCATCGGGGCGGTCAGCAACGCTGCGCTAGCCAGCGTTGTCCCGATTTATATCGGGAAAGCCTATTTTGAAATCACGCAACCATCGCCCTCACTGCAAACAATTGGAAGCTACGCGCTGATCATCGCAATATCGCAGACCTTGCGTGGTTTCTTGCATTTTTTACGAAACTTTAGCTTTGAGGTCATTGCTCAGAATATTGAGCGTTACGTCAGACAGGAATTGTTCGTCAATCTACTGGGGAAAAGCATGACTTTTCATAACCTGCAATCCGTAGGCGACCTGATGGCACGCGCAACTAACGACGTACGCGAAGTAAATTATATGTTCAGCCCCGGGTTTAACCTGGTGATTGGTTCAATCAACTTTCTTCTACTGCCATTATTTGTTGGCCCTACATATCACCCCTCGTTAATTATTGTTCCTGTGGCATTCATCATTCTTTATGCAATTGCGTTATGGCATTATCTTAGCGTCCTCAATCCGATCACACGTGATGTACGCCAAACATTTGGCACACTAAATAGCCGTCTTACAGAAGCCATTGATGGTGTCGAAATTGTGAAAGCTTCAGCGAAAGAAGATGCGGAAATCGATCTATTTGGTAATAACGCGTTTGAATACCGGGATGCGTCAGTCAGACAGGGCGATGTTGAAAGCCGATTTCTTCCCTTTCTTTTACTGGCAGTCACCATGGCCGCCGGGTTGGCTCATGCACTTTATCTTATGCAACAAGGATTAATTACTATTGGTGATGTAATCGGTTATTTTGGTACCCTTTCTTTGTTGGGTTTTCCAACGAATGTTTCTTTGTTCGCCTATTCGCAGATCTCCCTTGGTTTTGCTGGCGCACGCAGGATCCTTGAATTGATTAATACTGAAAACAATCTAGACCAGAACCTCGATGGTTATTCGCAGCCTATTGACGGCGCGATCTCATTTGAAAATGTTTCATTTGGTTATACCGAAGATGAATTATTTTTGCGGGAGATTAATATTGAAATAAAACCCGGTCAAACAGTGGCCATCGTCGGCCAAACGGGTTCAGGGAAAACCTCACTGGTTAAGCTGATCAACCGGACTTTTGACGTTCACAGCGGCGCAGTCAAAGTTGATGGCGTTGATGTCCGAGATTGGTACCTTGAAACCTTGCGCAGCCAGATTTCCATTATTGAACAGGACGTGTTTCTCTTTTCAAAATCAATTGCAGAAAACATAGCCTTTGGCAAGCCTGAAGCCACACAGGAAGAAATAATCCAGGCAGCCAAAGAGGCTCAGGCACACGATTTTATCATGAGTTTTGACAATGGTTATGAAACCGTTATAGGCGAACGTGGAGCTACCCTCTCTGGCGGACAAAGGCAGCGGCTAGCCTTAGCCAGGGCATTTCTTACCTCTCCCAAGATTTTAGTTTTGGATGATTCAACCAGTGCCATTGATTCAGACACTGAAGACCGCATCCAGCAGGCAATCTTTCGAGTTTCGCAGGGTCGAACCACAGTTATCATCACCCATCGGCTGTCGCAAATCAGATGGGCGGATCTTATTGTCGTTCTGAGGCAGGGCAAAGTATCAGCGATTGGCAGTCATGAATCGTTAATGAAAACATCTAAATCATATCAAGAAATTTTTAGCGAGTAATTATGGGTTTCTACTCAGGATTGGCAGCAGAAAAATACGATCGGCAATATTCAGACAAGAAATTGCTGCAACGAATTTTTGAATATTTCAAAAGACAAACGAGCTATTTGTTAATTATTTTTGTTGCGCTCATTGTGAGGGCGATCATTGAAGCAGTTTCTCCTGTGATTGTAGCGCGTGGGCTCGACCAGGTTTCTCAGCAAGGCGTTACCAATCAATTTATTTTAACGCTATCAGGTATCGTCCTTGCCTTAGGTGTACTGGGCTGGTCTGCGAGCTTCTTAAGACGCCGTTACGCGGCCAGGACGATTGCTGAACTCATCCGACTGCTCTCAACTGATGCTTTTCAGGCCTCAGTACAGCAAGACCTTTCATTTCATGATAGTTTTGATTCTGGAAAGATCGTGTCAAGGATCACCTTTGACACCAGAGAGTTTGGGCAGTTGGTGACCATAGCAACAGATGTTCTATCGCAGCTCATTTCATCAATCACGCTGCTGGTCATTCTGTTTCGAACTGAGTGGCGCTTATCACTGGCAGTTTTATTATTGGTTCCCATATCAATTTTAATCGTGGTGCGGTACCGGCACGCGGCCCGTAAGATTACCCGAGCAGGTATGCGCGCCATGGCTAACGTCAACTCGGCTATTAAGGAAGCCATCAGCGGCATTGCCATTGCGAAAAACTTTCGTCAGGAAGAGGCCATCTATGACGAATTTAATGAAGCAAATCAAACCTCATTTGAAGTCAATATCAAACGCGGCTTTGTTCTATCCATCGTATTTCCCATTTTGCGGATTGTAGGCAGTATTGCCACGGCATTAATGGTGTATTTTGGTGCAATTACAGTTTTGGGTGGTTACATCTCTGCAGGCGCCTGGTATTTGTTCCTCTCGACTTTGGAGCAATTTCTTTTCCCTGTTTTCAGCGTGGCCTCGTTCTGGACGAACGTTCAAACGGGTTTGTCAGCTGCTGAAAGGATTTTCGCCTTGATTGACGCTGAGCATTCTGTTAAGCAAACTGATCACTTCGCGCCGGAACGCATTGAGGGTCATATTGAAATGAAACACCTCTATTTCAAATATACGCCTGATGAGCCGGTTTTGAGCGATTTTTCATTGAACATCGAGCCAGGGGAAACTCTGGCCCTGGTTGGACACACCGGCGCAGGGAAAACGTCCATTGGCCGGTTGATTGCCAGGTTCTATGAATTTCAGGAAGGTGAATTATTAATTGACGGCGTAGATATTCGGAAATATGATCTATCTGCATTAAGAAACCAGATGGGAATCGTCTCCCAAGTGCCTTTTTTGTTTGCGGGGACCGTTGAAGACAATATCCGTTACGGTAAGCCAGATTGCCGACGAGAAGAGATGCTCAATATTGGAGGGAAAATTGGTGATGGAGAATGGTTAGAAACCTTGCCAAATGGCATTGACACGCAAGTCGGAGAACGTGGTTCACAACTTTCAATGGGGCAACGCCAGTTGGTCGCTCTGATGCGTGTGTTGGTTCAAAAACCCTCTATTTTTATCCTTGATGAGGCGACGGCCAGTATCGATCCCTTCACTGAAAAACAGATCCAAGCAGCATTGGATCTCATCCTGGCGAATACCACCAGCATCCTGATCGCTCATCGCCTCTCCACGGTGCGTTCTGCAGATCGCATTCTAGTGATGCGCATGGGAGAAATTATCGAAGAAGGTAATCACGAAGCGTTAATGAGCCAAGGCAATCATTATGCGGAGTTGTACAACACCTACTTCCGGCATCAGTCTTTACAGTACATTGAAGAAGCAGGAAAATATGCGCGGAAATAAGATCTAGCCGCGTAACATATAAAATGAATTCAGATTATAATTGGGTCGGTTAATTACGCACATCATGATGGCGGTCAGCCAATTAAGCGAAAAGCCATTTTAGTATCTATTGGTATTATGCATCTGCAACATAACAGCCCTAATGAGCCGCTGTTAATGCAAAACGCTCAGACTAAACAAAACCTTTGCTGTAAACCGGGCTTTAACAATTTATAAAAAATACGGATCTTTTTGAAAAATAAAACTGTAAAGGAGTAAAACATGAAAACCCCCAAAGATTTAAAGTATGCCAAAACTGATGAGTGGATCAAGGTTGAAGGCGAAGAAGCGACTATTGGTATCAGCGACTATGCCCAGGACCAATTGTCAGATATTGTCTATGTTGAGATTCTGGTGGAAGAAGGAGATGCAATCGAAAAAGGTGATGAAATTGCCACCATAGAATCTGTAAAAGCCGCTGCCGGCGTAAATACTTTGGCTTCCGGCACAGTGATCGCTATCAACGAAGCGTTGGATGATGAGCCAGAACAATTAAACAGTGACCCCTATGAGGCAGGCTGGATCATCAAGATCAAATTGGACGATGTTGCCCAACTCGATGATTTGCTGTCAGCAGAAGAATACGAAGCCTACAACGAAGAACGCGAGGGCTAATGTATACACCTCATAGCCCTCAAGAAATTGAGGAGATGCTGAATGTTATTGGCATAAAATCTGTTGAGGACCTGTTTGAAAAAGTCCCAGCCAAATATCGCTACCCTGATCTTGATTTACCGCAAGGTCTCACTGAAATGGAGGTCGCAGCAGAATTAAACGAAATTGCTACTGCCAATGCAAGTTCAGACGAATTCATCTCCTTTTTAGGCGCTGGCGCCTATAACCATTACATTCCTTCAGTTGTGGATGCGATTCTCAGTCGCGGCGAGTTTTACACAGCCTATACGCCCTACCAGCCTGAGGTATCTCAGGGGACATTACAGGCCATTTTTGAATACCAATCATTGATGACCGAGCTCACCGGTATGGATATCAGCAATGCATCACATTACGACGGTGCAACAGCCGCTGCCGAAGCCGCAAACCTCGCATATCACAATTTCCGGGGAAAGCGAAAAAAAGTACTGGTTACCCGCTCTGTGAATCCGGAATATCGAGAGACAATCCGAACCTACATGTATGGCTTGGGCGATGTTCATGTGCTTGGCGATGACCCGCTTAATGCCCGTGAAGATGAAACAGCAAAACTATTGGAAATGATCAACGCTGACACCGCGGTTGTCATTGTTCAGTACCCTGATTTCTTCGGTCGTATTACAGACTATACGAAGATTGTTGAAAAAGCTCACGAAGCTGGCGCTTTAGTGACCTTTGTCTTTAATCCCACCGCTCTGGGCATCCTTAAACCACCCGGTGCATTTGATGCAGATATCGCAGTGGGAGATGGACAACCCTTAGGTATTCCCCTCTCCTTTGGCGGGCCATATCTGGGGATCTTTACAGTTAAAGACAAGCTAGTGCGAAAATTGGCGGGAAGATTAGTCGGTGAGACCGTTGATGAAGCCGGTAATCGTGCCTATGTGTTGACCCTCACTGCACGTGAACAGCACATTCGCCGAGAGAAATCCACCTCGAACATCTGCACCAACCAGGGTCTGATGGCGCTTGCTGCAGCCGTTTATCTTTCAGTTTTGGGTAAATCTGGCTTCAAACAAGTTGCCAATCTTTGCTATCAAAAAGCTCATTACGCTGCAGAGAAAATTTCTAAGCTGCCTGGGTTTGAACTGGCCTTCCCTGAAACACCCTTTTTCCACGAATTTGTTATCAAGACGCCTAAACCCGTTGAAGAAATTAATGCCCGCCTTGAGGATTACTGGATCCTCGGTGGCTATGACCTGAGTCAAACCTATCCAGAGATGAAAAACCAGATGCTTGTTGCTGTTACCGAGAAAGTCTCTCGTGAGGACATCGATGATTTTGTTGCAGCTCTTGAGGAGGTGACCAATGACTGAAAAAACGATCTATGAACTTTCGCAGCCTGGTCGTAAGGGTTTTGTATTCCCTGACTCTGATGTGCCTGCAGCGCCCCTCCCAAAGGCGTTTGAAAGAGGATCAATCAATTTACCTGAACTATCCGAGTTAGATGTCATCCGGCATTTTACGAACCTGTCACGATTAAACTATTCGGTGGATGGTGGCTTTTATCCTTTAGGTTCTTGCACGATGAAATACAATCCCAAAATCAACGAAGTCGCTGTCCGACTGCCGGGTTTTTCTCAAACCCACCCCCTTCAACCGATTACCAGTGTTCAGGGTAACCTTTACCTGATGTACCAACTCCAGGAAATGCTCCAGGAGATTAGCGGATTTCACAGGGTTACACTGACGCCGGCTGCTGGTGCTCAGGGCGAACTGGTTGGTGCGCTGATCATAAAGAAATTTCATGAAAGCAATAAAGACACCAAACGAGTTAAGATCTTAATTCCCGATTCAGCGCATGGCACTAACCCGGCCACATCAGCTATGAGCGGTTTTGAAGTTGCTCCCCTGCCTTCAGACGCGCGTGGCAACGTGGATTTAGAAGCTTTGAAACTGCATTGCGATGAAACCCTGGCCGGTTTGATGCTGACAACCCCAAACACGCTGGGGCTGTTTGACGAAAATGTCATTGAAGTCATTGAAATGGTCCATAATGCAGGCGGCTTGGTCTACGGTGATGGCGCAAATCTCAATGCGCTTTTAGGCATTGTCCGACCTGGTGACCTTGGTTTCGATATTATGCATTTCAACCTGCATAAAACCTTTGCAACACCGCACGGTGGTGGTGGGCCAGGATCAGGGCCAGTGGGTGTTTCGGAACGTTTGGCGAAATTCTTACCCGGACCGATTGCCACGATTGTCGACGAGGGTGATGATGATACCCCGCCCTTCTATGGTTTTTACACGCCGGAGGAATCGATTGGCAGAATGAAAGCGTTTTATGGACATTTTGGCGTTGTTGTCAAAGCTTTTACCTATATCGCCATGCATGGCCCAGACGGATTGAGAGATATTGGTGAGAAAGCTGTCTTGAATGCCAATTATCTGATGGAAAAGGTGAAGGAAGATTATTACCTGCCCTACGATCGCACCTGTATGCACGAATTTGTGGTTGAAGGCACTTGGAAGGATATTCCCAACGTGCACGCCCTAGACATCAGCAAGCGCTTAATGGATTATGGTTTCCATCCACCCACAAATTATTTCCCACTGGTTGTTCATGAAGCATTGATGATTGAACCAACCGAAACCGAATCTAAGCAGACCCTGGATGCATTTGCTGCTGCAATGAAAGCGATCGCCAAGGAAGCACGCGAAGACCCAGGCATGCTTAACAAAGCACCCTATACAACGCCTATTCGCCGCTCCGACGAAGTCAAGGCTGCACGTGATCTTGTCTTGTGTTGTTGGACGCCTGATAGTTTTTAATTTTCAATGAATTTAAGGCGTTGGGATGAACTTGTCCCAACGCCTTGATGTTTTAATCCTTAAGCAAGAGGCTGACCGGGCAGTGATCGGACCCCATAATATCACTGTGAATTACGACATCCTCCACAACACCCATCAGCGCATCAGAAACCAAGTAATAATCCAATCGCCAGCCGATATCACGTTCACGAGAATTGAATCGATAGGTCCACCAAGTATATTTTTCAACCTCGGGATACAACTCGCGATAAGCATCTTTAAAGCCATGAGCTAAATATCGGTCGATCCATTCCCGTTCTTCTGGTAAAAAGCCCGTGTTCTTTTCATTTTGCTTTGGGTTAGCTAAATCAATTTCCCTGTGTGCTGTATTAAAATCGCCCGTGATGATAATTTTTTCACCCTGTGCGTGTAAATCGTCACATATCTCTAAAAGCGTTTCATAAAAATCCAGCTTAAAGGGCACCCGTTTATTTCCCTCACCCCCGTTTGGAAAATAAATATTATAAAGATAAAAATCGGGATATTTAAACCTGATTACGCGACCTTCAACATCAAATCGGTCAATGCCAAGTCCCCTCTCAACGTTGAGTGGTTCATCCTTGAAAAAAGAGGCGGTACCGCTGTAGCCCTTGCGTTCTGCAGGATGCCAAATTCCCGTATACGGTTCAATAATAGCTTCCTCTTCGCTAATTTGTTCCAAGTTTGCTTTTATTTCCTGCAAACATAAAATATCGGGGGCTACTTCAGGCAGCCAATCCAAAGCGTTTTTTCTTAGTATTGCTCGATAACCGTTTACATTCCATGTTGTAATTTTCACAGTAACACCTTTGTTTTCATTGAATTATCTTTATTATTATACCAGCTACAATGATCGGCCATCACCAGCGCCCATCTAGAAGACCCGATTAGCAATTGCAGATCTACTTTGGCGGTTGTTGTTTTTCAAAAATGAATACAAGCAGAAGGTTTCCCTTACAATCATGGCTATGGTAAACTTATTGCTTGAGTTATCAGAAGATTGATCTTACCCTGCCAAAACAGGTTCACCGATTGAACAGGATTCTTGTTTTGAAGAAAAGTTACACACGCCCTCGTAAAATAAGAATTGGTCAACTAATTTTGCTCTTGACCGTTATCGTGATGACGATCATCCCTTCGCAGCCCGGGGCTGCACGCGCAACTTATCAGGAAGCAGGGCCCATTTATATCATCCAGCCTGGCGACACCCTCAACGAGGTCGCCATCCGCTTCGGTATTACTGCTGAAGAGATCATCACTGTCAACGCGCTGGAAAACCCGAATGCACTAGACGTCGGCCAGAGGATTGTAATCCCGGGTTTAAAGGGGCTCTCTGGCGAGTTAACCTCAGAGATTGTCCCGCTTGGCGCATCCTTAGCAGGGTTTGCCCGTCAAAACCGTCTGAAACAAAGCGACCTTATCACTTTGAATCGCATAACCAGCCCTTCCGAAATAATCGCTGGTGTTTCATTCATCATCTCAATTCCTTCTGAACGGGTGCAGTTGACCAATATCCCAATGATGAAGCCGGGATTTTCAGCCCTGGAAACCGCTATTCTTGCAGGTGTCTCCCCCTGGGAAATGGTTGCGGATAACCAATTTCTTGGAACTTGGGATGTGTTACCTGGCGATCCCATTTTTGTCAAAGCGTCATCGGACTCTGTTGACGGTGAGGCATCCGAAAATTTATCTATTTCTGTGAACACGCTTCCCCCGGTGCAAGGGGAAACGATGCAAATAATCATCACAACAAAAACACCGATGGATTTTAGTGGTCGTTTCAACGGTGATTCGATTCACTTTTTTTCTGACGACGGCAAGGTGTTCTCTGGTTTTTTCGGCGTGCACGCATTGGCAGAGCCAGGCGTATACCCCCTAGAAATTCAAGGGGTGGACATTGATGGCAATTCGTTTGAATTCAACCAGCTTGTATTGGTTGCATCTAAATATTACGAAACACAAATGGTCTACGTCGGAGCTGAATATCTCGATGACGATGTCATTGTTGAGGAAGAAGCTTATATTCATCCAATCGTCCGTCAATTAACCCCAGAGCGACTATGGTCAGGTCAATTTCAATACCCTGTTGATGACCCTTGTGTCAACAGTGCTTTTGGGCTTCGCCGGATTTACAACGATGGCCTGTTGTTTTACTACCATACCGGCACTGATTTCGCAGTGTGTGCACCCAACTTAAATATCTATGCAGTTGCTGCTGGCAAAGTTGTCTTAGCAGAAGAACTTATAGTCCGCGGCAATGCTATCCTGATCGATCATGGTTGGGGAATTATGTCAGGTTACTGGCACCTTTCAGAATTCAATGTCAGTGTTGGAGACACCGTCCAACCCGGTGATTTATTGGGCCTGATCGGTAACACCGGACGCTCTGCCGGGCCTCACTTACATTTTGAAATATTAATTAATGGGACACCGGTCAATTCACAAACCTGGCTTGACCAAACCTTCCCTTGAACTTTTAAAAGAAAACAAGCACCGAACGCAGTGCTTGTAATTGCATGCGCTGGGAGGGAATCGAACCCTCACGCCTTTCGGCACGTGGCCCTCAACCACGCCTGTCTGCCAGTTCCAGCACCAGCGCATGAGCAATGTAATTATATCCTTGCCGATTCAGTTGTCAAGCTGAGCTAATAAGCTTTCAAAGGAGTAAAAAATGACGATTATTCTCGATGCAATGGGTAGTGATGAACGTCCAAAACCAGAAATTCAGGCAGCAGTGATTGCATCACAAGCGTTTCAAGAAGATATTATTTTAGTGGGAGACAAACAGGTTCTGACTAAAAATTTGGCTGCTACCCAGGGCGACAAGGCGAGAGTGCGCATTGTACACGCACCTGAAGCGCTCGATATGGAAGACCATATCGCAGATGCCCGTCGTAAAAAGCAAAACAGTATGCGCGTGGGCATGGAATTAATCAGAGAGGGCGTCGGTGATGCGTTCGTGACCGCTGGAAACACTGGCATGGCCATGTATTATGCCATTAAAAGTTTTGGAACGATTAAAGGCGTCACACGACCTTGTTTGTGCGCCGTGTTCCCTGTCAGAAATGGGCACGCAGTTATCTTGGATATCGGTGCTAATGCAGAATGTCGTCCAGACTTCCTGGTACAGTTCGCAATGATGGGAAAAGTTTATGCTCACTCACTTCTGGGATTACCAAATCCCCGGGTTGGCCTTTTATCGAACGGTGAAGAAGAAGGCAAAGGCAATGACCTGGTTCGAGAAACACACCCTCTTTTGAAAAATACTCAGCTTAACTTCATTGGCAACGTTGAGGGAAAAGAAGTTTTTGATGGCGCTGTTGATGTCGTCGTTACCGATGGCTTTACAGGGAATATTGTCTTAAAATCAACAGAGGCGGTGGCAAAATTAATTGTAGACACGCTCAAGGAAGAATTGATGGGTTCTTTCAGGAGCAAAATGGGCGCTCTACTGGCCAAACCAGCCTTTCAAAAATTGCGATCCATGCTTGATCCTGCAGAAACCGGCGCGGCGCCACTACTGGGTATTAATGCCTTAGTTTTCGTTGGGCATGGCCGTTCAGATGCGCGTGCGTTGGTCAGCGCTATCGGTTCGGCAAAACAAGCCGTCGACAATCATTTACTTGATAATTTACGCCAAGAATTTACAAACAACATATAAGGAACAATCAATCAAAATGAAAATATTAATCAATGAAAAACTCATCACTAGAAATAAAACCATTGGCAATACCCTCTCCATAATTGGGATCGTCATCCTTGTTGGTGGGTTGATTTTGAACTTCTCGCCCACACCTACCAAAACGCTCATTTCATTTGCCGCTTTGATCATTGGTTTCGTTATTTCGCAAATCAGTACCGGTTTTGTGACCCGTTTTGCGCGCAGCCCTCGCTTTGATGAAATCATTGCCGACAATCTCAACAAGCTTAGCAGTCAATATACATTCTATGTCTATTACGGGCCGATACCAATGCTATTGGTAGGCCCTGCAGGGTTATGGATCCCTATCCCGATATTAGCAGGTGGTGAAATATACTATGATAAAAAATGGCGGCAACGTGGAGGCTCTTTTTTTATGAAAATATTCGGCCAGGAAAGTATCGGAAAGCCCGAAATTGAGATCAACAACCAAGAAAAACAAATTTATGATTTTCTTAAAAAGCACATCCCTGAAGATGAAATTCCACCAATAAACAGTATTCTCGTATCTTTGCACCCAAAGGGTGTTATCGGTGATGTGGAAAATGCGCCAGTTCCGATTGTTGAGCTTCAGGCGCTAAGACGGTCAATCAGAAAATCTGACCGCAAAGATGAAACTGAAATTTCAGATCGTTTGCTGGAAAAAATCAACGCCGCATTAAGTGAGAGCTAAAAAGCTTCTCGCTTTTCACTTCAGGACACATACTCTTTCAGGGCGTTAATTTCATCGGGACGTAGATAGCGGAAATGCCCGGGTTGGAGTTTCCCCAGCCAAATTGGCCCAATTCTAACCCGGCGGATCTGCCGTACCGGCAATCCAATCCGCAAACCCGTCCGTCGGATTTGTCGGTTCTTTCCCTCGCGCAGCATGATTATCAACCAGGCACCGTTTTTGGTGAAGGATTTAACTTCCACCTGGGCGGGTAAGGTGCGATATCCATCTTCAAGCACAACCCCACGCCGCCATATCGTTAATTGTTCATCGTCTGGTTTGCGAGTGACGCGGACCTCATATTCTTTATCGTGTTCATAACGTGGATGAGACAGTTGGTTTGCCATTTCGCCATCATTGGTGAGTAAAACCAGGCCTTCGCTTTCAAAATCCAAACGTCCAACAGGGAACAAGTGCCGCTCATCTTTTACAAGATCAAAAATGCTGGGCCGATCATCATCCGATACATTGAGAGAAAGCATGTTGCGAGGTTTGTTTACCGCAATATAAACTTTTTTCTCCGGTTTGCCAACTTGGTTACCGTCCACTCGAATTTCATCAATTCTCGGGTCCGCTTTGGCACCCAGTGAAATGGTCTTTCCGTTGACGCTGACACGCCCTTCATCGATTAATTTCTCACAGGCTCGCCGCGAACCAAGCCCGGCCTGCGCCAGTATTTTTTGAACTCTCTCCAGTGCCATTATGTTTTTAATACCTCCTTGGTTCCGTTTTCTTCCTGGATTTCTTCTAAAGCATCAAAATCTATAAACGGAAGTTTGTTCAACGATTCCAAGCCAAAATGCTGTAAGAATTCAGGGGTTGTCCCGTAATTGATCGGGCGCCCTGGCGAATCGGAGCGGCCCAGTTCTTCTATCAAGCCTTTTGATAATAAGGTACGTAAGACAGCATCACTATTAACGCCGCGAATGGCATCCACATCAGGTCGTGTAACCGGTTGTTTGTAAGCGATGATGGACAGGGTTTCCAATGCAGCCCGCGATAAGGTCGTCGATATTTCAAGGTCAAGATAGCTCTCAATGGTTTTGCTAATCTCCGGGGCTGTAGTCAACTGCACCCTGGATTTTACCCGCATTAAGCGTAGGCCATGACCGTGTTCTTTATAATGCTCTTCGAGTTCAATTAACGCAGATTCAACAACACTTTCCGAGGCAACGACTGCCTTTGCTAGTTGATGAATCCCAACAAGCCCCGATGAAACAAACAACAAACCTTCAATTTTGCCTAAAAGGTTTTCAACATTTTTATTTTCTACCATGGTTAACACTGTTCCTGCTCGATATTCTTGAATTAAGCAGAGTGATTATACTCGAAATAAACCCTCCGAAGGCAAACTTAGCTGGTAAAATTGGTTGGCAGGCACAGCAGAGTCATCCAACATAAATTTTGAAAGTGAAACTGAAACAATTATGCGAATTTTATTAACTGGTGCAGCAGGTTTTCTAGGTTCACATCTTACTGATCGGCTCCTCAGAGAAGGCTATACCGTCATCGGGATGGACAATTTCATCACTGGCAACCAAGGAAATCTCGCTCATCTGGAGAAAAACCCTAATTTTAATTTGATTTGCCACGATGTTTCAAATTTTATCTCGGTTAATGGTCAGATAGATTACGTAGTTCACTTTGCATCGCCAGCCAGCCCAAACCCTGCATCCCCATTAGGTTACCCCAACTTGCCTATTCAAACATTGAAAGCAGGTGCTTTAGGCACACATAACGCACTTGGTGTTGCCCGAGCTTATCAGGCAAAATTTCTGCTGGCTTCCACCAGTGAGATTTACGGCGACCCTCTCGAACATCCGCAAAAAGAGACCTATCGAGGAAATGTTGACCCTGTTGGAACACGTTCTGTTTACGACGAAGCAAAACGCTTTGCTGAAGCCCTGACTATGGCATACCACCGCTTTCACAAAATAGATACACATATTGTGCGTATTTTCAACACATACGGACCTCGTATGCGCATTGATGATGGTCGAGTAATCCCTAATTTCCTGTTGCAAGCCCTGCGGGGAGAGCCAATAACAATTTTTGGCGATGGTTCTCAAACCAGAAGTTTTTGTTATGTTGACGATTTAATCGAAGGGATTTACCTATTGATGCTGAGCGATTATCATGCTCCAGTCAATATTGGCAATCCTGCTGAGATAAGTATTTGTGAACTTGCTAACCAAATTAATCAGTTAACGGAGAATAAAGCAGGCACCGTGACCTTGATTGAAAAAAGGCTTTCAACCGATCCGCAAAGACGTAAACCTGATATCAGTTTGGCGAAATCAGTTCTCGGTTGGGAACCAAAAACAAGCCTGGAGAACGGCCTCCTGGAAACCATTCGCTATTTTCAAGGATAAAACTTTAATGAGGTTTTTAGCCAACAAACAGGAACGGACAAGGTTTCTAAAGTTTTCTTTTGTCGGTGTCACCGGTACAATTGTCGACTTTGGGTTTATGAATCTGCTTAGCCTGGCTTTTCACCTGCCATTGGTTTGGGCGCAAGGTATCTCTTTTTCTATTGCTGTCATCAACAATTTTCTCTGGAATAGGTATTGGACATACCCTGATTCGCGCTCAAAAAATATTCGGACACAATTGCTGCAATTTGTGTTTATAAATATAATTGGCATCCTCATCAGAACGCCGTTGATCTCATGGTTAAACAACCTCATCATGCAATTTTTAATGCGCTCTGGAATACAGCTTCCACTTGAGGATATTGTTATCAGTCAAAATTTGGCCCTGACAATCAGCATTGCCGTGATCTTGCTTTGGAATTTTTTCGCAAACCGCTACTGGACATATAGTGATGTCTCTGCTGGAAGCGAAAATAAACACAGTACGCCGTCAATAAACCAGGATGCGGGCAGCAAAGAAATGAATTGAGACATATTGCCAACTTATTGTTGTGACCTATTACAATCCAGGTTACAAAAAGAAGAACCTGCTTTTTCCACAGGTATTCAAAGACACATTTCTCAAGTTGACAATCTTGTGCAATTTTTATACACATCAATGGTGGCCCTGCATATTCAGTTTACTCAACGATTTCCCAACGAAGGTTGCAGACTGGAATGAAGGCGCTTAGTAAGGAAAGGCTTAAAATGCCTTCCGGACAATGTTTGCGGTGATATTATTTGATTTTTGAGGTTTGGGGTTGCGTTTTCAAAAACAGCCCCGTGGGGACGCTCTACAGGCTGTACAGCAAACCTGGGGTGAACATTTGACCCTGATTACTAATTGCTCCCTGCTTCAACCCAAAACATTTTAAAAATCAGTTGTATTTCAAAAGAGAATTAAGGAATCCCAATTATGCGTGTAATCTCTGGCAGCGCCAAAGGCATCAACCTCTACAGTGTTCCGGGTAAGTCGACCCGGCCAATCACTGATCAGGTTAAAGAAGCTCTTTTCAATATCATTGGTCACGACATGGAAGGAAGATTGTTTTTAGATCTGTTCGGCGGTACGGGAGCGGTTGGCATCGAAGCCCTTTCTAGGGGTGCAGAACATGCCGTATTTTTAGAAATTAATTACCATGCCTTCAAGATAATTGAAAAGAATTTACAAAAAACCCAGCTTGAAACATGGGCAACATTGATAAAAAAAGATGCTTTTGTCTACCTGCAGGAATTGCCAAAACATGCCTTTGACTATGTGTATATTGCCCCACCACAATACAAGTCCATTTGGTCCAAAGCACTACAAGCTCTTGATGAAAATCCAAATTGGGTCAAGCCAGGGGAAACAGTGATTGTTCAAATTCATCCCAAAGAATTTGTTGAGGGCTTAATTTATTCAAATTTCAGTGAGTATGACCGCCGCACTTATGGGGATACGATGTTGATTTTCTATGAGCGTTCTTCACGAAAATAAGATCTTAAGTTCGTCATTTTCATCATAGCTATATTTGGCATTAATTACCGGTGCTGGTGCCTGATACGCTGCAATCCGTGGAATTAAGATTGGCAAATCTTCAACAAGAGGCGTTTGATCAATCTCATCCAAATTGATCCAGGATAAAGTTCCTTCAGGAGAGCTTTTGAAAGTATCTTTCGAAAAAAGGCCTTTAAAGACAAAGAGCATTACGCCAACTTGTTCAGATACATCAATTATTATCTGACAGCAAAAATGCAAAGCAACGTCAACAATTCCCGCCTCTTCAAACAACTCCCGATACGCTGCAGTATAAATGTCTTCTCCTCTTTCAACGTGTCCCCCGATTCCGTTATACAAGCCAGCCCATCTGGTTTTGTTTTGAGCGCCTTTAAGCAATAAAACCCGTTCCTGATCATCAAACAAAAAAATTAAAGTTCGTGGGACAACTTGGTAACGCTTTTGATCAAGTCGTTGTTCGGATTTTAACATCTTGACCCTTCTAAAAATCCAGCCCGTGTCTTTTTGCTCGACACGGGCTGTTAAAAACTATTTTTAAGTCAAAAACATTGGCACACCAATGAAGTCCTTGACCTTGGGTTTGTAGTTTTCTTTGTCGTAATAAGCGTCGATATCCAATTGCTTATTTCCTGAAAGAACAATTTCAATGGGTACAGTGGTATAGCGTCCACCTTGCAAAGCGACCATTTTCCCAAAATCATTTCTTTGTACCAATTGAATGGCCAGGTTTCCAAATGACATCGCAACCATTCTATCCAGAGAGTCAGGGGCGCCAGAACGCATCACATAGCCAAATTTGTGGTACATAATACGTTGACCTGTCAACTTCTCAATGTTGTCAGCCACAATTTCACCGATCCCGCCCAGTTTCCGATGCCCATAAGCATCAGCAGGGCCTGATTCAATGATTTCTCCATCAATCATATGCGCACCTTCAGAAATGGTGACGATTGAATAGTTTGAAGGATTTGCCAGTTTGTCCTCATGAAGAAATTTGGCCAATTTTTCCATATCAAAGGGAACCTCGGAGATGATTGCCCGATCAACATAGGCCAGGAAGCCACTGATCAAGCTGGTTTCACCAGAATTCCGTCCAAACAACTCAAAAACACCAATCCGTTCATGAGATCCGACCGATGTGCGCAATCGTGTGATTAAATCAACTGAACGAGTTACAGCGGTCGAAAACCCAATACAGTAATCTGTACCAAAAACGTCATTATCCATGGTTTTTGGTATCGCAACTACTGGGAAACCTTCTCTGTATAATCGAGCACTATAGCTGAGGGTGTCATCGCCTCCAATTGTGACCAAAGCATTAATGCCCAGGTGGTCGAGGACTTTCAGCACATGGTCAGAATAATCCATAGTGCCTTTATCGTCGATCGGTTTTCCCAGATCCGAATCCGCCAGGAATTTGGGTGTATCTTTCTGTCTCACCTTTTGCGGGTTAGTCCGTGAGGTATGGAGAAATGTACCGCCGGTTCTATCGATTGAGCGTACATCATTTCTTGTTAGGTTAACCACATACTTTTCATGCGTTGTGGGGTCATCGAAGTCGTACCAAAGCAAGCCCCCCCACCCCCTCCGAATACCGATGACCTCATAGTCAGCATTGAGTGCATCAAGGACAACTTCCTTAATAGCAGGGTTCAATCCGGGGACATCACCGCCGCCGGTAAGCAGTCCAATTCGTTTTTTCTTCATCTTTTCTCCTTCAAATAAAAATAATTTTCGTTAGCAAACATCTACACGATAAGATAATGACCTGTGTCTTTTCAAATGACAAACTTTTCCAAGTATAGCACAAAAATAAATCGGAATGGTACGAAGCACCACTTTTACAATCTTTCCAAGGGCATTTTTGGAATCTTCAATGTCCACCAGCGAATCCAGATCATTCCCACAAAAGTTACTAATGGGTACCCAAAGATTAACCAAGGAGTCTCTATTGAATGGGTGAAGTCAAAGTCCGGAAAAGCAAAAAACCAGGAGACTGCCCCTGTTAAGATCAAAAAAGCCCAACCAACGAAGAAACCTGCACGCTTCCATCTTTCGGACCAATATCGGACAACAAATATTAATGCAGGAACAATTAAAAACAAAACAACAATTGATGCTTGAAGATGTAAAAAATAGGAAAGGAGCAATAACGAGAATATATTGTAAATAAAAGCACGCTCTTTCCTCCCAAGTAGTGATACGAAGAAAAAAACACCAAATAAAAAAAAGAGTCCATGTAAAGATATTGAGAGCGGTTTGGCGATTCCAGGTAATATTGCTGCCATACCCATCAATGGGGTTCGTATCCAATTCCAATCGATATTTAACCTCAATAAAACTGAAGCCCAATCAAGAAACCAGGTGGGCATGATTAAAAATGAAATTATTACCAGGAAAAGGATTCCAGAAAAAAAGCTCACAATCAATGGCCATCGTTTTTTAGCGATTGCCCAAACCAATAAAAGAACGATAACCAGCCCAATCGTTAGGAAACAACTGGATGCAAGGGCCAACAAAAAACCTGCTGTCGTGTCTTGATGGTTTTGAATTAAATAAATACTGCTCAAGAGCATTCCAATAATAATCGGGGTAATATAACCACCTAGAATTGTAAAAGCTCCAGGCAATGAGAAAAGCAGCACAATGATCACACAGAACAGTCCCAACTGATTAAGTTTCCAATCGATAAGTTTGATGCTAAGAACACCAATAAAACCCACGAAAAAACTCAAACTAGTAACCCAGAACGTTCGGGCAAGCGTAAAGGGCAGTAAACTAAAAGGCAAGTAGAAAGCTAAAGAGAAAAGTGGTTGTGAAAATAATTGTGGTTGGTCAAGCTGCCCCATGAAAGGCGCTTCCTCCATTGCAGCGAGCGCTGTATCGATCGCTGCAGGGCCATAAGGGCTGCCACCTTCTAATAACCAGACCCTTCCCGCCGCCCATGGAATCGCGAAATTATCAATATATGGGACATGCCTCGTCACAACAAAACCTAGGTAACCAACACTCAAAACGAGCACAAGAACCAGGGTTACAAGCGCATATTGAGAAAGAGCTGTTCTTCGGTATCTTTTCATCATCATTGGAACTCGAAGGGATTTTACCCGTCAAAAGAAATTCGGTCAATTTAAACGCCTCTCTGCCAACAAAAAAAGAGCTCTTTTAATAAAGTGTTAAAGAATAACTATGAACGTGTATCTCTCTTATACTTAATGGTTTACGCCTTTTTTACCACAGGGCAACGCACCTGTTTTTAATAATCAGATCAGATCGTTGTTGATTTTTTACAAAAAAAATAGTATTCTCAAAGCTATAAATGTCATATCCCATATCCAGAATTACTCCTAACCAATGGCCGTAAAGGCACTTGGTTTTATTGGTAATTTAATAAGCAGCAAATCAAATAGAAGGAATTCATGGACATAGATTCAATCGCAGACGGTAAGTCGAACGTGGATAATCAATTTTCACCCATTGCTCGTTTGATTCAGGTGGGAAGAAAAAAATCATTTGTCACTTTAAATGACATATTAGAATTCTTCCCCGAAGCAGAACAAGACGTTGAACAGCTCGAAGAAGCCTTTGCAGCATTGGTTTCAGCAGGAATCCCCTACATTGAAGATGCGGATTTGTTGATAGAGCCTTCCGATGAAGAAATTCAACAAGTAAAAGAGGAAGAGGAGAAAAACGCCGACGATCTGGCTAATATAGATACAGACGACACGATTGGCTTATATCTAAAAGAAGTTAGCCGAGTTCCCCTGTTGACTGCTCAGGAGGAAGTTGAGTTAGCACAGCGCATTGAAAGTGGGCGTATGGCACGAGAAGAATTGGCGCGAGGAAATGTGACCTCACGTCGGCGGATTGAACTTCGCCTTCTCATTGAAAAAGGTTGGGCAGCTCGCGAACACCTGATCACTGCCAATTCTCGCCTGGTGATCAGTGTCGCAAAAAAATATATGGGTCGTGGTGTTCCTTTCCTTGACCTGATCCAGGAAGGGAATATTGGCCTGATTCGAGCGACAAAGAAGTTTGAATACCGCCGCGGCCACAAATTCAGCACCTATGCCACATGGTGGATCAGGCAGGCGGTCACTCGGGCAATTGCCGATCAAGGGAGAACGATCCGCGTGCCTGTCCACATGGGTGATCAAATTAACAAATTATTGCGGATTCAACATCAATTAACCCAACGCTTAGGGCGTGAACCAACAGTGGAAGAATTGGCTGAAACACTCGAGGTTCCACCTAAAAAAGTAGAGAATATGATTCAGGTTGCCAGACGGCCGCTATCATTGGAAACGCCCACTGATGACGAGGAAGATTCAATGCTGGGTGATTTTATTGAAGATGATGAAGTGCCGCCTCCTGATGACACAGCAACCTATAATTTGTTAAAGGAACACTTGGTTACTGTTTTAGATTCCTTGCCCCCCAGAGAAGTGCGCATACTTCAATTACGCTATGGCCTCCTTGATGGCCAATCGTACACATTAGAGGAAGTTGGTCGAAAAATGGGTGTTACACGTGAACGTGTTCGCCAAATAGAAGCGCAGGCGCTTAGCCGGTTGCGTCACCCATCTGTCAAACGCCGCCTGAGAGATTATTTGGGCGAATAGGTGTAACTTTTTGGTTGTTCTAGAGCCGCCCATCCCAAGGGCGGCTTTTTCTTGACCAATATACCAATCAAGCGTATGATTGGTGTAAAGAAAAAATCCGAAGACGTTTTACAGGGCGAGGTACTTCAATGGATAATAATCATCCCAACAATAATGATTCGGTTAACAATGATGATAACCTCAACGAGCAGTCCGAAGGCATAGGCGTTCCTTCGAGGTTGCCAGACGTAGAAGATCCGGAAATTGATACGACGAAACCGATCAATCCAAATAAACAGCAGGAAAGTACATGGATACGCGAAATCAATGGTAAATCTGCTGCTGACCATATTGAATCACCTGAATTTGAGGCGGAAATTGAAATTACTTCTGTTGCCAATGACCGGGATGACGCACTGCTTGATGAAGATATTAAACAAACCTCAGATGAATTTGGCCTTGAACTTGAGGACAAGGAAACCACAGAAGAAATTGACTTATTTGAAAAGTCTGATTTACCTCATATAGGGGCAATTCGTTCAGATATCAATGTGCCATCATCGGTAGAGGGTTTTGTAGACATCTCTGGAATGGACTTTGGAAAAGTAGATGATGAAACCGACTTGCTTCCAGATGCTGAACCCATAAGAGGGGGCGAACTCCCTGAGTGGTTACAGGAAATGATTTCTGAAACAGATCAAGAACCCGATCTGCCGAAAGAAACGTTAGACGCATCAAGCAAAAGCAATTTTTATGACCAAATAGATGAATTAGATCCAGTCTTCTTGGCAGAAGAAGCTTCACAGGCTGCTTCCCATCAAACAATAGACGAACCAGCTTTTGATGATGAGATTCTGGAGCCCGATGATTTTGATCTTGAACATGCCCTGAGCATCGCAAAAGAAGACACAACCCCTGTTTTCTTGAGTGCTACTGAAGAAGAACTCTCTTTACCTGTTGAAGAAATAATAGCTTTTGAAGATTCAGAAGTCTTGCCCGCGCCACGCAAAGAAGAATTAGTGACAGCGTCAGATGAAGATCAACTCTATCAGGTTAAACATTACCTTGATCAAG
This sequence comes from Chloroflexota bacterium, assembly GCA_012522475.1. GTDB lineage: Bacteria > Chloroflexota > Anaerolineae > Anaerolineales > Anaerolineaceae > Brevifilum. Next base: position 117,674 of record JAAYKH010000061.1, read on the forward strand.
ATCAAATCGCTGATGCCCTGCCTATTGCCCAGGCCTTAATTGAGAAATCAGTACATTTGGAGCAACTCGAAACGTGGTTTAGTGAATATTCAGAAATTAACCCAAAATCAAATGAAAGCATGGAAATTATTGGGGATATTGGATTAAAACAAAACAAACCTGATATAGCTCTGAAAGCCTATACGAAGACCTTGAAATTGCTGTTAGAAAGCCACGAGGACAAAAATGGAATTAATTAGCGTTTACTCGGCTGCCGGCCTCTTGGAGGCAAATATTCTCAAAGGTTTTCTTGAAGCCCAGGGTTTGCAGGTTTTCTTAAGTCAGGAAAGTGTCGGGAGGACGTTAGGCTTATCTGCTGGCGTTCTTGGCGTTGTGGACATTCTGGTTCCTGAATCACAGGTTAGTGAAGCAAATAGTTTAATTGATGAGATTATCTCAGACGATTTTGAAGATGCTGATTTTACAGATCGCCCACCAGAGTCTCCTTCACAAGATTTGAGCAATTAACGCATCTTGACGGCACCGTTAGCAACCGGTATAATCTCGGGGTTGTATTTGCATTATTTGGATTATTAAGGAGTGAAAGATGCCCCCTCTGCCAAAACGAAGAGTCTCCTCTGGCCGGAGAGATCGCCGTCGTGCCCATGACGCTTTGAAGACCAGCAATTTTATTGTTTGCCCCAATTGTGGCGAACCTCGTTTACCCCATCGAGTATGCGCAAATTGTGGCCACTATCAAGGCCGCGAGATCATTGAAGTGACTAAAAAAGATTAAAACAATACAGTAATGACTCATGAAAATAGGGCGACGCACTCGCCCTTTTGCTTTTAATCAACCAAATTTGTTTCAAAAGCATCTTCATCGATATCGGCTAATTCACCAGGGGGTAATAAAAAAGGCTTATACCTGTTAATCAATCGCCTTGGAATTAAACCACTGATGCGGGTACCGTTTTCCTGATCATCTACATCTCTAACCTGGCCTTTTTCATGAAACAGTGAGCGCAAATTCCCCTGATCATAGGGAATACGAACATCGACTTCAATAAAAGTTTCATATAACAAATCTTCGACACCCCGTAATAGCTCTTCCAAACCCTGCCCGGCGAGTGCCGAGATAGGATATGTATTCGGAAACTCATCAAGAGTAGCCATTGCCTCCTGTGGGTCCTGTAGACGATCCACTTTATTGATTGCGGTGACAATCGGTATATCTCCGGCGTCAATGTCCACCAATGTCTCTTGAACTGACCTTGCCTGTGCGCTGGCATTGGCATGTGTAATGTCGACCACATGTAAAAGGACGTCCGCTGATGAAATTTCTTCCAACGTGGCTCGAAAAGCGGCAATCAACTCTGTTGGAAGCTTTCGAATGAAGCCGACAGTGTCCGTGAACAAGACTGTCTGACCGCCAGGTAGTGAAACTCGGCGTGTGGTTGGGTCCAATGTCGCAAACAATTGATCAGCTACATACAAATCAGCGTCGGATAAGTTGTTGAGCAATGTGGACTTCCCGGCGTTAGTATAACCAACGAGTGAAACAACTGGTATTCGCGATTTTTTCCGCCGGTCACGATAAAGGGAGCGATGCGACCGCACCTTCTCCAATTCTTTTTTAAGGAATTCAATTCGCGCTGATATCGTCCGTCGATCAACCTCTAACTGTGTCTCACCTGGACCACGCAATCCAACACCCCCAACGCTTCCTGTCCGACCGCCGCCGCCGCCTGCCTGTCGCGCAAGATGAGTCCATGCTCGCGTGAGACGCGGCAAACGATATTCATATTGAGCCAACTCAACCTGCAAGCTGCCCTCCCTGGTGTGTGCGTGCTGAGCGAATATATCCAGAATTAACGCAGTACGGTCAATGACCTGCAGTGAATCA
>JAAYKH010000062.1 GCA_012522475.1 Chloroflexota bacterium
CCCAGGCTCAAGCCTTTTACAAGATAGTTCCTAAATGCAACCGATAGAATTAAGACTGGAATAATCATAACCATCGCCGCTGCCGACAATTCGCCCATAAGGTCCCCACGTTGGGTTAAAAAAGCGCTAATAGCAACCGGTAGGGTTCTCGTTTTCATTCCTGATAGGACAAATGCAAAAATAAATTCATTCCATGAAAACAAGAAACTGACAATTCCAGTCGCAGAAAGACCCGGAGCAGCTATGGGGAGGGTAATATGCCAAAACGCGCCCAATCGAGTTGCGCCATCAACCATGGCTGCTTCTTCCATGTCTTTTTCAATGCTATCAAAAAAACCAATTAGCATCCAAATCGTAAATGGCAGTAAAAAGCTCAAGTGCGTCATAATAACCATAATATATGTGTCACGCAGGCGCAAAGAAGTAGCCAACATGAAGAACGGGATCAACAAGGCAACAGCTGGCATGGTGTGACTATTAAGCACCCAAAGGCGGAGTGCGTTCCCACCCGTGTTAAATCGAGCAATGGAATAGGCGGCCATCGAGCCAAAAATTAACGCGATCGCGGTCGTGGTTAATGCAATAAAACTCGAATTGAAAAAATACTGTTGAAATGGATATTTTGCCGTAATGGCAGCAAAGTTTTCAAGTGTGGGGGTAAAAAACCAGACCGGTGGTATTTGGTAAATTTGCACACGGTTTTTTAAAGATGTGACAAAAATCCAAACCAACGGTAACAGAACAATCAATGAAAAGATAATGATCACAAGGTATGAGAAAAATATATCTATTTTTTTCACTAAGCTGTAACTAAAAATACGTTTCGATTTTTTAACACTTGTGGTTTTCTCGTTTAAGTTTTCCATAGTTCCTCTTATCGCTTTTTCTACGACGGTTCAAGGTTATATTTATAAATTAATCGTATGATTTATTAAAATACAAAACAATATTTTTTCGGCCAGATAACCGAATTGCCAATAACATAATAAAAATATTCAAATTTGTGTAAGGGTTTCAAATTTTCATTAACGTCATCCGCAAAAATAACCAAAACTAAGTGATCAACCGCTTTCACAGCTAACGCTAAGCACAATTGATAGGTATTATTTCATCGGCTAAGTCTCATCCACAGCTAATCTTATACTAAGAATTTTCCACTTTTGAAGACTAATTTTTCATCCAGGTAAATTTCACCTTCTTCTCGTAAATCTTTGACAATATCCCAATGGATCGGCGACTTATTAATCCCGTTACAATCAGAATAAGCCCAACCTAAGGCCAGGTGGATCGTACCACCGATTTTTTCATCAAATAATATGTCGCCAATAAAGCGGTCGATACCGAAATTCGTTCCTACACCAAATTCACCAACACGGTTCGCACCCTCCAAAGCAATTATGCTTTTCAGAAGGTCTTCATTTTCTGAAGCTGTCGCTGTGACAATTTCTCCCTTTTTGAATTCAAGGCAGATGTCTTTGATAAACTTGCCCGCATAGACCCCCGGAAATTCAAAAAAGATCTTACCTTCAAGGCTATCATCCACAGGCGCTGTGAATATCTCTCCATCGGGCATGTTTCGCAAGCCTGCGCCAACTCGATAAAGTCGGCCTTTTGTTGAAAACCGAATCTCTGTTTCTTTCCCGACAACCCTGACATTTTCACCAGCTTGAAAGACTTCTTTCAATTCGTAGTAATCCCGTGATTCTTGTTCCCAATCTTTCACTGTCGCATTGAAATAAAATGTCATCATTTCTTCTGTGCTCATTTTAGCTTGTTGAGCTAAGGAGTGATTGGGTATCCGTGACAGGACCCAACGGGTTTGGTCGATTCGCATTGAAGAAATGAGCCCCATAGCTTTTTTCCTGGCTGTGATCTTATCTGGCGGGATGCCTTCAAGTTCATAGGGGTTGGATGACCCACGCAAGCCAATATACACATCCGCCCAGCGCATTCCCTTTGCATGCATTTCTGGCACAAGTTCAGCTTGTTCCAGAGTCCCATGGGATAATAAGGCCCGGTCAACAAGTACAGATTGAAATTCGATATGTACTTGCGCACCCGCCTTAACTGCTTCTGTATATACTGCCAGTGCCAAAGGTAGTGTGTCAACCTCCATCATGGTGATTAATACTTTTTCTCCGGCTTTGACTTTTGTGGAGTAATTTACCAGAACATCGGCGACTTGATACCAGCGTGGGTCAATCATTATAAAAATCTCCTGGGTATTTTATTTATTAATATAATTAAATAGGTTTGTTAACCCAGTCACGTAATTTTACAGTTAAGCTATCGCTTAATTTTGCTTGCCGCATGACGGTGGCCACAGACCCAGGGCTGATCAAGCCCATCTCCGTGATATACCCGGTAACCAAATGCGCAGGAATCATCTCAAAACTCGGGTTGATGATTTTCACGCCGTTAGGTATATCTCCGCCAAAGACTGTGTCTGGACCTTTATCTCGAATTTTTAACGGGAAGCCATCAATGGTCATCGGATCAAATTTTGAAGAATCAGCAACAACATAAAATGGAACGCCATATTCTCGCGCCATTAATGCGCCTAGGTAGGTGCCCACTTTGACCAGAACTTCACCCAACGAATTGATAACATCTGCACCGGCAATGAACATCGATGAACCAGGAATCAGGTAACTTAAAATTGCATCAACACCAAAAGTAACCGGTATCCCTAACTCTGCCACCTCTGTCATCGTACGAATGCCTTCATTGGCAGGCCTTGCCTCGGTCACTACAGCAGAAAATTCTTTCCCTTCTTCCCGGGCTGTTTTAAACATGGCCATCACACTGCCGCTGGTTGAAAATGTGGCCACCTTGTCGTTGTTTTTTATCATCTGTCCGCCAATTTGCCCAATTATTCCCAAGGCCCTAGATTGACGGTCAAGGTATTCTTCCAATGCTTTAGCAACTTTTTCACGTGCAGAATCCAGTTGGAACATCCCCTGGCGAATTTCATCAATTTCGCTCATATAGGCGTGCAGCAGGTTTGTCATCGGGGCAATCGAAGGAATAACACCTAAGATTGCATCCACATCTACTTCCATTTGATCTGCAAATTCAGTAACACTCTTCGCATCACAATGCCGCGCTGCTGAAACAATCGATTTAACACCATCCTCTACCATTTCGGCAGCGCCGCCAAATTTATTGTATTTCACCTTGTCACAAAACTCTAACACAATCTTATCTGCCATTTAATTTCTCCTGATTTTTTAAATTTCTTTGTTTTTCTTTGCAGTCGGGGCAAAAAGGAAAAGACATAGGGCCACTATCAAGACATGCCTATTCTTTTCTCTACATCCTTAAAAATACTCGACTGTGTAATTTGATTGAACGCATTAACATAATCGGTGTATAAAGTCTGGTAAATAGCTTTATTCTTAGCTTGGGGAATAAATTCTTCTTTGATTCTGATAAAATGCTTGGATGCCTCTAACAGGGTCGGATATTCACCCAAACCAACCGCGGCACACATCGCGCATCCAACCATTGCTGCGTCGGGATATTGCACTGTAGATACGGGGTGATCTAAAATGTCCGCATGGATTTGGTTCCAATGAATATTTCTCGACCCTCCCCCAACCAGTCTAATCTCATCGACACGCGCGCCAGTCTCTTTGAAAGATTCTAATATCCACTTGATCTCCAATGTTATCCCCTCTAATACAGCCCTGATCACGTGACTTTTCTTGTGGTTCAAGGATAATCCTAGCAAACAGCCTCTGGCGTTAGGTTCTTGCCGCGGTGTGGTGCAGCCATTAAAAGTCGGCAAGAACAGCAGTCCTTCAGCAGTTGGTGGGGCAAGCATAGCTTCATCGACCAATTCATTAAATCCCCTATCATCTTCACCCTCATATTCTTTATCACCAAATTCATCCCGAAACCAACGGAACACAGCACCAGAGGCTTGGGTATGGCCCTCAGATTCCCAGGCGTCTGGAACAACATGCCCGGAACACGAAAACACCATCCCAGGGTTTCTGGTCGGTTTTTCCAAATAAAATTGAATCCCAGTGCCCGTCCCAATATTAATCATACAGATACCGGGAACAATGGCACCACTCCCTGCTGCAGCGCATTGGCCATCACCGCCGCCAGCAATAATGGGTATTCCTGCTTTTAATCTCAATTCCTGAGCAACGGACTGCGGTAAGTACCCAACAACATCCACAGCACTGACAATCTGGGGCAGTTTTTCCAAAGGGAAATCAAGTTCTTTTGCGATTTCCCGGCTCCATTCTTTAATGTCAATATCCATAGGGAAATGGTATGTTCCGGAGGAATAATCAATAACTAAATTGTCACTGCCCAATCGTTTCAGAAAATAGGTCTGCGGCGATCCGATCACAGCACATTCTTCCCAAGCTTCTCCCCCTTCAGAGTGAAACCAAAGCACTTTACTGGCACCGGTGATATAAGAGATAGAGTGCCCGGCTGTTTGATAGTATCGTTCTATTCCGATAAGCTGGTTTACATGCTCTGCATATTCTCGCCCCCGCTTATCCATCCAAACCACCAGGTTCGATAATGGCTTCCCATTGACATCTAATGCAA
>JAAYKH010000063.1 GCA_012522475.1 Chloroflexota bacterium
ACTGTTAATGGAACGCCCATACGAGGACAAACAGTGATGTGGATGCTGATTTGCCCTGATTGTGGCGCGTCAAACCCGTCGGATGCCCTTAAATGCGGGGTTTGTGATGCCTCCTTGGAGGGGGTTCACTTGGTGAGTTCGGAAGATGAACCCCAATTCCTTAACGAAGATGAGCATCTTACCGATTTGTTACACGCACTCAAGCAGGATGAAGACGTGCATCAGTCAACCGATCAAGATGAAGGGGAGCGTTTTATTTCATCTGAACGAGAGGTAAGTGCAGAAACCCCGCCGCAAATTGACGATGAGCCTGAAGTACCGGAATGGCTGAACCGCATCCGGCAGCGCGCGCAAACTGAACCCGATGCGGTCGGCGAGGCCACTCAAAAGGTAATTGCAGCCCGTGAAAGCCTTGAAATAGCGCAAGCCGAGCCCCAACCAATCCCGTTGGAATCGCTTTTGCATAAAGCCCATAACGGGCGTGATGAAAGCCTATCTCTGCCAGGCTCGGATGCAGAAGGGGAAGAAACACTCGATTCTCCAGCCACAGTGCGTGACGATTGGCTCAAGCGTATTCGCAAAAAACACCGCCCGGCAGAAGCCGAGGATGCGGAAGAAATTCTTTCAGAAAGAGAGGGCGACAGTTTGCTGCATTGGCTGGTTGCCCTGGAAAATGGTGACCAAGCTGTTGTGGACGGTAAGGATGTGAAACCTGGCGAGGGGGCACTTCAACCCGAGGACACGCAGGAGGTTGATTTCTCAATCGACCCTCTGCAAGCCACCAGGGAGTTGACCCTCAATGAGATTAAAGGCACACAGCTCGAAGCGATGGTTTTGTCCATCAGCCGCGAGGAACAGGCTAGGGCCGATCAACTGGCCTTGATGCTACACGAGGAACGTGCACCTCACCCCTCTCGCACCTTAAGGAAAACCACCGCTAACCGTGGTTTGCGCCTGATCATTGGGGTTTTGCTGATCACGATTTTGAGTTTGGTGCTATTTATGGGGCATCCGAAAGAAAATTTATCCAGTGCGATCGCACAACCGACTCAGGATGTATTGGCATGGGTCCATGGTTTATCCCCGGAGGCATCAGTCTTGCTGGTGATGGATTATTCAGCCGCATTTTCAGGTGAAATGGGACTGGTTGCTACACCGATTCTCAGAGAAATATTTTCAACCCGGGCTGAAATAACGACGCTTTCGTCGGTGCCCTCAGGTCGCTTGCTTTTTGATCGCTTGCTGGAAGAGGGAAACCTTGTTGACCAGCGCGTTGTGGCAGATTTGGGGTACTTCCCGGTGGGTGCCTTTGGTGCTTATGGGTTGGCAGCCCAACCGCTTCAGGCGGAAAATGCACTGGAATTTTCGATCAGCTTGCCTGTTGAGCCCTTTGATGGCATTGTGATTCTCGGCGATGATTATGAAGGCGTGATGGCCTGGGTTGAACAACTCTCCAGTTTGAAACCTGATGCGCCGATGATTTTACTGCTCAGCGCCCAGGCTGGGCCGCTATTAAAGCCTTACTGGGAATCTGGGCAGGTGACGGGCATGATCAGCGGAATTGTGGATGTGGCGAACCTGGACGGGCAGACCGTGGGATTATCTACCCGCTGGTTTGCTTACCGGGTGGGTACCGTGCTGATGATTCTGATGTTGCTGATCGGCATGAGTTTGCCCGGCTCTCGGGTGACGGAAGCAGACGATAGAAGGGGGGATGAACATGCCTGAGCTGATTTGGGGTGTGGTTGCTTTCCTGTTGACCGTGATGGTGCTGAGTTACCTGGTTGCCGATAACCTCTTTTTTCGTTTCGCTGCCTACCTTTTTGTGGGTGTTACAGCCGGCTTTCTGTCGGTTTTAATTGTAAAACAGATCCTCTGGCCATATTTACTGCAACCTCTGCTGGGTGGAACCCTTTATCAGCGGCTGTGGGTTTTGATCCCACTGCTACTTGCTGTATTAATGATTCTGAGTCAATTTAAACTATTGAGCGACCTTGGACGAATTCCCCTGGCGTTTTTAGCGGGTATAACTGCGGCACTATTGATTGGTGGCGCCGTTTTTGGCACGCTGATCCCACAGGTTCAGGCAGTGGTGATGGGCTTTGACCCGGCCGCCTGGTATGTGGGGGCACCCTACGGCCTTTGGACGCGCATTCTGAATGCCGGACTCATGCTGGTTGGCGTGATTGGCACCTTAAGCTATTTCCACTTTGACAGCCGATTTCAACGTAAGCCCGACCCCTCACTGAAGGCTCGCCCCCGCCTATTGGAGGCATTCTCCCGGGTCGGCGAGGTTTTTATCGGCTTAGCCCTCGGCACGGTCTTTGCTGGTATTTTTTCATCGGCCTTGCTGGCGATGATTGATCGCATTGCGTTTCTTGGAGGGTGGATCCTTCGTTGGGTGGGGGGTGGATGGTGACGAAACCGAACAAACATCCGTACGCCTTATTAGGTCTGGACGTTGGCGGGGTTAACTCACGCGTCAGCTTGATCGGTATTTCTGATGGCAGGTACCGTTTGCTGGGCAGCGGCATGGCGCCCACCTCTCTGGGCCTGGACCTGCACATTGGCAGTGGGATTGGGCAGGCCATGCAAACCCTGCAAGTGAAAACCGATCACCTATTTTTGGATGAAACCGGGGGTTTATTAATGCCGGTTGACCGCATCGGGCGGGGTTTAGATCGGGTTGGGCTGGTCTTCTCCCCCGGGAGGAAGCTTAACACCGCCCTGTTTAGCTTGTCGGCTCAGGGTTCACTCAGGGCAGCCCGAGCACTGGCCGATTCGCTGCCCTTGGCAACGGTGGCGCAATTGGATTATGCACAGCCAATGGATGAGCAACGGGCTATAGAATTGTTACTCTCGGCCATGCCGGAAGCTATGATGATCACCGGTGGGGAGGAACAGGGCGCTACAGAACCTTTGCACTGGATGATTGAGATTGTGCGCACCCTTTGTGGTTTATTGTCCCATGCGGTGCGCCCGTTGATCCTGTACGCTGGAAATAGCGCCATGGCATTAACCGCCAGAGAGCGTTTGGAGCGGTTAGGTCGTTTGCAGGTGATGCCCAACCTTCAGCCTGCCTCCGGCTCTTTTGACTTGATGCCCACCAAGCGTTTTCTGGAAGGTGAAATCCTGCGCTCCTTCCAGGCAGATTTGACCGGGTCAGAGCGTTTATCAGATCTGACGGAAAATTTACAGGGGCTTACCGGGTGTGGCGCCGAGCGCATACTTCGCTGGTTGAGCCAGGTAAAAGCGCACGACTCGGAAGGTACGCCGAATAGCAGCCTGTTGAGCGTTGACCTGGGTGGTTTGTACACCACCCTCACAGCCAGCCAACAGGGTGTCAGTGGCACGGTCATGCTGGATAAATTTCCCGATCTGGCTGATCCGAAGCGGATAATTGCCGCTCAAGCGATTTGTGATTGGTCGGATGAGCCCATCAGCCTTGAGGAGGCTGACCAATTTTTGTGTAATCATGCTTTGCTTCCAAGATGGGTCCCGGATACGCAACGAGCGCTCAGCCTCTCGCTGGCCTATGCCCGTCACCGCTTGCAAGCCGCAATGAAACGCTTTGCGGCTAATCATGACTGGTTCGCTTACCACCCTGAAAGGGGCTTACAGGGGCATTTTGAACCGGTGATTGCCAGCGGTGCAACGTTCACACAGGCACCCAGCACCGTTGATGTGCTGCTAGCCCTCTTGGATGGGCTTCAACCGCGGCAAATTACCACCATTGTGCTTGATCGATATCACCTCCTGCCGCTTTTGGCCAAATTTGGGGAAGTTGAGCCGGTTGTTCCGGTGCATTTATTGTCCTCACCAGCTTTTGAAAACCTGGGCAGTATCATTTCTTTGGTTGGATACCCGCCCCGCGGAAAACCCGCCCTCACCGTTCATGTCAGCACTGAAACGGGTTTAAACTTCAGCAGAGAAATTCAGCACAGCAAGCTAACACGGTTGAATATCCCGCAGGGTGGAACAGCCGTATTGGAGCTTATCCCTCATCGACAGGTCGATATTGGATTTGGCGGCCCGGGGCAGGGAGGGCGAGTAAAAGTTGTCGGCGGCGTTTTGGGTCTCGTGATCGATGCTCGCGGGCGACCGCTGCAATTGCCAGACCGGTCAGAAACACGGATTGAGTTGTTG
>JAAYKH010000064.1 GCA_012522475.1 Chloroflexota bacterium
ATACAACCGTGAAAATCAACCCAAGAGAGATAACGATTACGGTCTATGATTCTGCAAAGGTCTTTGGTAAACCTGATCCGACAATTACGGGGTCCATTACAGAAGGAAGCCTGGTCGACCCTGATCACTTAGGAACCATCACTTATGAAAGAACCAATACTGATGAGGATATAGGAGTTTATCCTGAAGTACTGGATGCAAACTATACGGAAAATCCTAACTATATCGTAACAGTGAATAAGGGTGATTTCACCATTGTAAAGGATACATCCAGGGTTATTCTCAGACACGGTGGGAAAATAGAAGAGAAACTCTATCCCGGCGAATATTATAAGCATTTTATTGCGCTTGATGCCAGTGGCGACGGCGCAAATATTCAGGGCCATTCAATTGTCCTTGAGGTAGACCATGATTATCTGGAATTGGGCAGCTTCACTACTGTTCCAGCCGTTGAATCCTATGAGTTTTTTACCAAGAACGGAAAAACCTACATCATTTTTGCCTTGAGCGATGTTGCTGGTGGCTCCTCATTTGGCTTTGAGATTCCCTTAAAAGCGAAAAACCGACTGACTCCCGAAAGCTTAAAAACAGATATCAAAACTTACCTGATCGACAGCGATGGGAACTCGGTATCGATTATAAATGAAGTAGAAGAAGTGGATATTTATGCCTATGGAGAGTCTTCTTTTATTACCAAATATGATCGACCTGGTTTGAGTAAGACCATTAAGAACGCCAGTTTATGGGGTGGCTTATTGGGTGATGATGGAAAGACTTTTATCGGAAAGCCAGAACCTTACCCCTATATTCGCTATGGATTTTCTATCTCGCATCCCACAGAAAAAGAATATGAAGAAAAACGCAGGGCCTATGAAAAAACGACCATTGTTGACACACTGCCCGAGGGAGCGGTTTTTGATCCGGACAAGAACCCTGGCTGGACGCTTTCGTCCGACGAGAAGACAGTTAGCTATGTGATTGAAAGAGCCCCAGAGGATACCGATCGATCCTTTCTCAGCAAGGTTAACGACCTTTCTCTTTATTTGAAATTTCCCGATACCACAATCGACACTGAGCATACCAATACTGTTGATATACTCTTTGATCAGGAAGCGCGTGCAAATATTGAACCGGACCACACAGGGAAGGCCAGTAGAAAACACAAATTCCTCGGTCTAAATGAAGCCGGCATATTTAAAAAAGGGGTTTCGTCCAGTACCATGCAGGACTTCCCATCCGCAAAAATTGCCAGAAAAGATTGGACCCTGACATTACAAAACCCAACACCGTATCCTATTAAAGATATCGTCATAGAGGATTACGAGAACGGTGGTATTGGCGGTTTAGATGAAAGGTTCTATATTGAAGAAATAAGAATTGGAAATTCGAACATTCTCCCCAATATTAAGGCCGTTTATAAATATGATGCTGATGGAAATAAAGTAGAAGTAACGAGATCTTCAAAATCAAACAGCTCGTATGCTTACTATGAGATGGGCGAAGATGCTTATGGTTTCCGCATCGAGCTGAATGAAATACCGCCAGAACATTTTGGCACTTCACAAATCTATATTTATAGTTATTTACGTGATCCGGAAAATACTCATTACAACCCGAATGATCCTTCTGAAAACACCTTTAAGAATGAGGCCGGTTATACAGGGACACTTGTGCCTGGAGATGGTAACGCTCCTGTAGAGCTGAATGTTACTGGAGGGGCTGAAATAAGGTTAAACGAAGCTAATGAAAGAATTAGGGTGGAAAAAGCATTGGATGGTTCTTATTGGGAATCTGGCGATGAAATCGAGTTCAGGCTGAGAATTCTCCCTTCTGGCCTTGATCCGGATAGAATTCTTCCTAATCTCAGACTGATTGATTTGCTGCCACTAGGGTTAGATCCGATTGAGGGGGAAGGTTATACTGTTGTGGATAATTTTATGGGCACCGGCCGCTTTGCCTATGTATACGAGCTTGGAGATGTTAAAGCAAGTAGTTTAGGAAGTGTCAAAGAAATTAAGGCCAAGATGAAAGTTAATGACCTGATCTACATCCCCACGAACAGAACCAACGAAGTATTCCTGGCCTATGATGGAGAACAACTGCCAGTAACGGCGTCTGGAAAGACAAAGACCGATGTTTGGGATTTAAATCACAATGATGATACTAAAGACTCAATCCCGTACGATAGCAAAGATGTCAGAACGCTGGAAAAAAGATCGATAATCAGCGCAAAGTATATTAACGATAACGTTAATACTGCATGGGGTTTATCGAGACGGCTTAATGAAGGTGAGCCGTTGAATTATCGGTTGAGTGTATTGAATAACTCTGTGAGTGACATCAAAAAATTGATAATATACGATATTTTCCCCTACATTGATGATGTTTATATCGTGGAAAATCATGATGGATTTTACCTGCCGCGGGGCTCTCAGTTAGAAAACACGCTCACCGGCGAGGTTGCCATAGACTTGATTGGCTTTACGGCCTATTATTTGACGGTCTCTCCTCCGCAGGGGGCTCCAACTGCAGTGAACGTACCAGGCTGGACAACCTCGCCGGGAGATTACAGTGCAGTCAAAGCGATTAAAGTAGTGATGGATAGCGACGTGGAATTTGAACAGGGACAGGAACTGAATATTTATATTCCTATGAAATCGCCCGAAAAGTGGGTGTCGGACGATTATCAGGGTGTCAACACTTTTGCTATATCAGAAGATGGCGGAGCGATTTTTAACGAAGCTAATTCAGTTAGAAACAGTGTCTATCAACCTGTGATCCTTAAAAAGGTGTGGGTCGGAAATCCGGCAGTAAAACCTCCTGTAAAAATTCAACTGTATAAAAACGGTGTCCCATATGAAGATCCAGTGATCTTAGATGAATCCAATAATTGGGAATATGAATGGACAGGTTTAGAAAGGCACGGGATTGAGTATACCGTGGATGAGGTAGATTTACCGGCAAACTTCGAGAAAGAAATCAATGGCTTTGTCATTACCAACACCTATGTAAAGGTCGATATTGAAGCTACCAAGGTATGGGTGGGCGGTCCGGTAGCTAAACCTGCCATCGAACTGCAACTATATCAAAATGACGAACCTTATGGAGAACCGGTAAAACTTGTCGACGGCCAAACAACCTACACCTGGATAGGCCTTGATAAGACGGATAGCGAGGGTAACGCGTATGTCTACACTGTGGACGAGGTGGCCGTACCGACAAACTACGAAAAGGACGTTGACGGATTCGCCATTACCAACACCTATGTTATCCCAAAGATCGACATAAAAGTTACCAAGGCATGGGTGGGCGGCCCGGCAGAAAAACCCGCCATTAAAGTTCAGCTTTACAAAGATGGAGAAGCCTATGGTGATCCGGTTAAGCTTGTCAGCGGAAAAACAACCCATATCTGGGCTGATTTGGATCAGACAGATGGCGACGGTAATGCGTATGCCTACACCGTGGATGAGCTGGAAGTGCCAGATAAATACAGAAAATCAATCAACGGCTTCACGATCACCAACACCTATGTTGACCCCGCCAGCACTCCACCTTATACTGGAGACCCATTCAACCTGGAACTCTGGATCGGTCTGGCAGGCGTCTCCCTGATCGGTATGCTTGGCACGCTTGGCATGATCCGCTACCGAAAGAGAAAAGGCGTTGATCGGTAATATTATTGAGTGTTACCACGTTGATTAATGCTGGCGAAGCGCTTACAAAGATCGCCACTAGGCTTGATGAGAAAAGCCAGCGTGTACCTGAAAAATGAAATAGTGACGAACAGGGATTAGGGCTTGGTTCTAATCCCTGTCTTTTTAGGTAAGATTAACTGTAAAATGACGCATGGATGAGGATTAAACACATGGCCAGAACGAACAGAATTGAGAAAACGGCCGCATCAAAAAAGAGCAAGATCTTCTTTTCAACCTTGTTTATTGGTTTCACTGTTCTATTTCTTGTTTCCGCATTAGTGCTCGCGCTTTATTATCTGCAGTCTAAAAAAGAACAATCCGCTTTTGATCAATTAGTTTTTACCATTGAGGGGAAGCACCTACAGGGGGAAAGTCGGAACTTTGACCTTGAGGCTTTGCTGTCCTTCGATGAAAGCAAATCTACCCACAGCGGACTAGAGATCATCGATCAATCCATCCTATCTCATTATCAGACCCTGCATATGATGAACAGCGACTTTATCGGCTGGGTGAAGGTTGAGAACTCTAAGATCAATTACCCGGTTATGTATACGCCCGATGATCCAGAATATTATTTACGGCGTGCTTTTGATAAGACGGCTGCCATCAGCGGAACGCCCTTCATTGATGTGAATTGTAATCTGTTGAGCGATGTTACCATCATCTATGGGCACAATATGAACAATGATTCCATGTTCGGAACGCTGGATTATTACAAAGACGTGCGTTTCTGGCAGGAAAATCCTACCTTCTCGTTTGATACACTCGATAAAAGACAGCAGTTTGAAGTGTTCGCGGTATTAGAGAGCCGGGTGCAAGCTGAAAAAGAAAGTAATTTTCGCTATTACGAGCAATGCGGCGTTCTGACCGCTCCTGCCCATGCGGAATTAATGAGCTGGTTGATCGATCATTCGCTTTATGATACCGGGGTTGTTCCCAGATATGGCAACCACATCGTGATCCTTTCTACCTGTAGTTATCACACTGCAGATGGGCGTTTCCTTGTCGCTGCACAAAAAGTGCACGATGGGCCGGTGAAAGACCCTCAACCTGAGACGCATTAGGAAAATCCCCTTCCGCCTCTTTTTCATATATAATAGAGGATGACGCGCAAGCTCACTTTGGCATCGAAAAATTATCAAGGAGCAATCTCATGGATTATGGTGAAATACTCTCAAAAGCCTGGAAAACAATCTGGAAGCATAAGATCTTGTGGTTGTTTGGTATCCTGGCAGGTTGCGGTGCTTCCGGTGGAGGTGGCAGCAGTGTCAGTAGCGTCAGCAACATCAGCAACAGTGCCAGTACGTCCTTCAAACCCGAATCGTTTGATTTTCTGGCGCCTTCGACACAACAATCATTAACCGATTTTGGCCAATCCATTGCCAACGTTCCCGTGATTGTGTGGGTTTTGCTCCTGTTCGGGCTGATTATTGGTGGAACGATCCTTTTAATCGCGTTCTTCTTGCTGGGTACCCTTGGTGAAACCGGCCTGATTGCAGGTGTCAGTCTGGCGGACGAGGAGGGCGAGGATGTGCCGCAGCTCTCTTTTGGCAGGGTTTTTTCAGCGCTCAAACCTCATTACTGGAAAGTGGTTTTGCTGAAACTGGGTTATCTATTTGCAAGTTTTTTGATAACGCTGATCCTGATCTTTCCCACCATTATATTAATGTTCTGTACTTGCTGCCTGGGTTTCCTCTTGTTGATACCGCTTGGTTGGCTGCTTCAAATCCTGATCACTTTCACACTTATTGCCATTGTTGAAGAAGGGCTGGGTGTCTTCCCGGCGATTTCTCGCGCCTGGCAAATGATCACCAGCAACTTATTACACGTACTGGTTATGTTCCTGATTCTTACCGTCGGTGGGGCCATCATTGGATTGATGATCGTTGTACCGCTCTTTATCATCCCGGTTCCTTTAATTATCAACCTGGTAATTACGGCGGCAAGTGGTTCAGGCACATTAATTGTGGGGTTGATCTTCAGTGTGCTGCTGTTCATTGTTTTCTTCCCCGTTATGCTTCTTCTTTCCGGGGTATTACGGGCCTATATCATGGCTGCCTGGACTTTAACCTACCGGCGCTTGGCTGCGAATGAGAGCTTGAAACCCACCTTATTGGATAAAACAACGCCAGAGGATTAGACCGAGGCCCTCCTGACAACCTTGCGTAACCAGAGCGCGAGTTGCAAAATGACGACAAAGCAAACCCATCGCCAGGGGCAGCAGGCTGTTCCTGGCAAAGGTTCAAAACTGCCCAGGCTTTTGACTCTGGGCGTTTTGCTTGTGTTGGTGTTTGGCCTGGCCTGGGCTGTTCACGCTCAGGTGGATGACACATTGCTCGTTTTGCCGCCGAATACCGGCACTTTTCCACTTCTTTTTACACAAATCCAACCTATACCGTTCCCAGGTATCGAAACGGCCGAGTTGCACAGCGAAGGTCTGAGTATTACGGAAAACGGAAGGGCTGTTGAGGTGATCAGCCTGGACAAACAGTACGGCGGCATGCACTTCACCCTGGTGATCAACGGCGATCGGCGTTTCGACCTGCACGATGCGAACGGAGAAACGCCCTTTGATCGCGTCCAGATGGCCCTGGAAAGCTGGGTGAACACGCGTCGCTTCAGTGCTAATGACACGCTTTCCTTGGTGACGCCAGAAGGACCCTTGGTACGGAATAGTATCGACCGTAACGCCTGGGTTGAAGCGCTGAAGAATTACCAGCCCAACTTTCGTGCCATGACACCCAACCTGGTCAGTATCGAGACGGCCCTGCATCTGTCAGAAGAATGGGTGGTGCCCTTTGGGGTGGCTAAAACCTTGCTCTACATCACACCCCCGCCAACGCCGGAGGAAATCAACCCCTTGTTGGTTCTGGCTGAAACAGCACGCGCGGCTGAAATCCAGGTGAATGTATGGCTGTTAGGCGAGGAACTCTTCCTCAATAATGATCAGGGTAAAGCGTTGATTAACCTGACAAACGTCACCGGGGGCGAGTTCTTTCATTACGGCGGCGTGGGTGCCCTCCCCAACCCCGAAAGTTATTTTGAGAATATCGGTGTTTATTACGATCTGGCGTTTAAATCCAGCATTCGTCAGGAGGGCACATATGCCATTGTTGTTGAAACGGCTGATGGCGCCTGGCGCGGTGAAAGCCGCCCATTTTATATTAATGTCCAGCCGCCCAGGCCAATTTTGCTCTCACCTCCCGCAAAAATCACCCGTTTTGTACCTGAGAAATGGGATGGAAAGATTGATGCGCTGCAACCCAAGACGTTTACGATTGAATTTTTGCTGGAATTCCCGGATAATTATTCGCGCGACCTAAAAACAAGCCGTTTGTACGTTGACGGGCGCCTTGTGGCTGAGCGGGTCGAGGCGCCCTTCACGGCCCTGAAATGGGACCTGGTTGGGCTGGATGAAACAGGTGAACATCTGATCCAGGTCAGGGTAGAGGACTCGTTAGGGCTTACCGGTGAAACGATTACAATGCCAGTTATGGTGGAGCTGCTCATGCCAGCGACCGGGCCTCAGGTCTCGATCCAGCGTATTGGACTGGTGATCGTTTCGCTGATCCTGGCGGCTGCCGTCTTGGCGGCATTTGTTTGGGGTGTGCGTTATCTCTTAGGTTCGGAACTTGCACAGCAAATGTTTCGTAAGGCGTTTGGCCTCCGGCGAAAACCCTTTATCGAAACGTCACCGGTGGTAGCCGCTCAGAACCAACCCGTCGCCAACTTGCTCCCCGTAGCGGGCGATGCCTCGAATTGGAAGCAATCTGTGATCCAAATCACGCAACAGCATACCAACATCGGTAGTGACCCGGGTCGTGCAAACCTGGTCCTTGACGGCGAAGACATCGAAGGCTTACATGCGCGCTTGCGCTTTAATAAAGGCAGCTTTTGGCTTTCGGATTGTGGGTCGATGGCAGGAACCTGGATTAACTATAACGCGGTTGGCCCGCAGCCCGTACAACTGGCGCCAGGAGACCTGATTCATATTGGCGACACCGGGTTTCGGTTTACTTTGATTGATGTAGAAGCGCCGCCTGCCGCGACGATTGAAAAATATAAGCTGAAATGATGACTGAGATCGAAAACGCCCATCTGGATATCGCCGCTGCCAGCCACCCTGGCAGGACTGGAAAGATCAACGAAGACCGCTACGATGTAGTGACATTCTTAACTGGAGACAGAGGCGATTTGCCAGCTGTGTTTGCCATCCTGTGCGACGGCATTGGCGGGCACCGAGCAGGGGAAATCGCGGCGCAAATGGGTGTGACGATCATCTCCGAGGCGATTGCTGCCAGCGACGGGCTGCAGCCGTTAAAATTGCTGCAAAAAGCGGTTCAGCAGGCCAATAAAGCCATCTTCGAGGCATCCTTATCCCAGCAGGGGCGGCGGGGCATGGGAACCACCTGTGCGTGCGCGTGGGTGATCGAAGATAGACTGTATACCGCCAACCTGGGCGATTCACGCATTTACCTGCTGCGCGGCGGGCATATCCTCCAGCTCACCACCGATCACACCTGGTTGCAGGAAGCCTATGACGCTGGGATCCTCAATGAAGCTCAGGGCGAGACGCATCCCAACGCGCATGTCATCCATCGCTATTTAGGGGCTGCCCGAGCACCTCGGCCTGATTTTCGGCTGTGGTTTTTTGATGGCGAAGGCGACGCCGACGCGCTTGAAAACCAGGGTTTGTGCCTTGAACCAGGGGACCTCCTGCTGTTGTGCAGTGATGGCCTGACCGACCTGGTTTCTGACGATGAGATCCGCAATCTGATGAAAACGACCTCGTTAGAACATGGGCCAACAGCGCTGATCGATTTGGCTAACGCGCGCGGCGGGCACGATAACGTCACCGTTGTGCTGCTCCGGGTTCCTGGGGGGCCAGACCGGACGGTAAAACCCGTCCGAAAACCCCGCCTTATTGTGGGCTGCCTGGTTGCGTTGATCGTTATGGGTATTCTGGCAGCGGCCGTCTATGTTGGTCTGCGCTGGCAGCGTCAGCACGCCGATGCCAACAGGGAGCCAATGCCTGCAGTCACCCAGCCGCTTTTCACCCAGCTACCTGAGATGTTTTCAGCCTCTGGGTCAGCTACACCGGTGATTGAAATCAACGAGACTCCAAAAGCAGAACAAGCGCCAACACTGACGCCCTGGCCCACGCATACGCCGCCCTCTGAATAGTGCTTGTGAAGTTTGAATGTGCAGTTTCGGGGGGATTATTGTGATAACAAACAGCTTAGATTAACCATAGATAACCGATTTAACCGTAGTGGTCTTCGATATAACGTTGCGTTCGTTTGGGACGGTAGAGTAGATCTCTTGACGGATGATGTCCTGAACCTGTCGTTCAGGCAGCAGCAGGGCTTGTGCATTCATTAACCGGGTGTTGGCAGTGAAACTGGAGGTGATTCTGATAGATGTATCAGCCTCTACGCTGGGTTTGATCGCCGCCGGAAATATCCGACTTTACCGGCCTGTTCTGGGTGGGGCGTTGATTAAGTTTTCACCGATCGCCCAGCTGTTTGCCAACCAAGCGAGAAGATCGCTTAAGATGATAGTGCCAATTGCATGGGGTGAGAATGGGGACTGCAACAGAGGCTTAATTTATCAATATATTGCATCTTTATTTGTGATGGGTATGATTAACGTTTGTCTTGTGAGAACCGGCTATTGATGTTAGAATGTGTATCCCGGAGGGATGGCCGAGTGGACGATGGCGCCTGTCTTGAAAACAGGTGTGGGTTTGCGCCCACCGGGGGTTCGAATCCCTCTCCCTCCGCCTGCAACCAGGAGGGAAAAGCTAATAATTCAATCTGGGGAGGTGCCAGAGTGGTTGATTGGGGCCGCCTGCTAAGTGGTTGTTGGGTTTGTAGCTCAACCGGGGGTTCGAATCCCCCCCTCCCCGCTGAAACGAACAGGTTCGCGAAAATCTTGTTGCGAGCCTGTTATTTTTTCCACAGCATGGCATAATGGCGACACAGGGCGATCCTGGATGCCTGAAGCGGCAAAAATATGACTGTATTTACACCCGCTCAAGCTACCCCAAAGAGATCCCCGGGGTTTGCATTAACTGTGTGCTCACCAGCTTAGTTAAACCCCGGGATCTCATAAAATTTCTTGGCCCGCCCTGAACTTCTGAAAGCAGCTTTAAACCTCGAAATTCAGAGCTTTTTCGCAGCCCGCGTTGAATGGTATGGGCGTAAATGCGTTTCTATTAACTACAAATTACTGGTTAGAAACAATCATCTGGCCTTCCATACCAGCTTTGCGATGACCGGTGACACTGCAGTAGTAAAAGAACGTGTCGGCCTGGTCAACAGTGAATTGGATGGTCTCTTCCTCGCCGGCCTCCCCAAATACCGATGTGGCTGCATTGAACTCGTCAATCACAAAGTCGTGAAAGCGCCCATCGTCATTAACCAGAGTGATTGCGACCGTATCGCCAAGTTTGGCGACCAGGTCTGGGTTAACCACGCCGTCAATATCGCCGCCAACGCCGATATAAATCAGTTTTCCGTCTCCGGAACCTGTTTTCAGGGTGTAATGAACGTCAACGGAATTGTCGCTCCCTGAACTGTTTTCTACCGGGGAAGCCGGACTGCAAGCCGCGATGAGCAAGCTGCCCACCAACAGCACGAAGGTAAAGTATTTTAGTTTGTTAACAATGGTGGTCATGTTTAAATCTCCTTATTACTATTATTTAGACCTTATTTATCCTCATTATAACATAGTATGATTAATTAACCAAATTAACAAGCAAAAATGCGCAACTTGGTCAAAAAAGATGCTTTACAAGGTCGATTTAAGTCGCATGGAGAGGCACGGAAGGTTAAAAAATAGGCGTGTGATAACATTAACCAATGAATCGACTTTCACCAGCTTAAAATGTGATTTAAGTCGTACTTTTTATCAAGTCCCCTGATAAAATGAAGATGAAAAATTATTTTATTTCAAGGAGATGATCTATCATGAAAGATGCGATGTTCTGTTTCCAATGCCAGGAAACGATGCGAAACATGGGTTGCACTTCGCGGGGTGTATGTGGCAAGCCCGCTGATGTGGCCAACCTGCAAGATTTGTTGATCTACCTGCTTAAAGGCATCGCCTTTTGGGGTACCCGCGCTCGACCGATGGGCGTGATCCACGAAGACACGAATTTATTTGTGGCCCAGGGGTTGTTTACCACCATCACCAATGCCAATTTCGATCCCGACCGATTTGTGGCTTATATCCGGGAAGCAATCGACCGCCGCGAAGCCCTGCGCGCTGAAGCCCAAGCCCGTTGTGAGGAACTGCATGGTAATCCTTGTACAGGTTCCGGGCCTGATTGGGCTGGCTGGCAACCTGCCTCCTACGATATCGACGTTTTGCTGGAAAAAGGCAATCAGGTCGGTGTGATGGCGGATGTGACCCTGGATGAGGATGTCCGCTCTTTGCGCGAGCTGATCACCTACGGTTTAAAGGGCATGGCAGCTTATTTAGAGCATGCTTACATGCTTGAGGAAACCGATTCTGAATTGTTGCACTTTATCCAGGAGATGCTGGAAGCCACCACCAATGACGAGTTGACCGTCGATGAACTGACGGGTCTGGTTCTCAAAACCGGGGAGATGGGACTGCGTGCCATGGCGCTGCTGGATAAAGCCAACACCGACACTTATGGTCACCCCGAACCCACCCAGGTTTATTTGGGCGTCCGCCCTGGGCCAGGCATCCTGGTCAGCGGGCATGACCTGCGCGATCTGGATGAGTTGCTGCAGCAAACCCAGGGTACGGGCGTGAATATCTACACCCACGGCGAAATGCTGCCCGCCCAGGCTTACCCGGCATTCAAGCAATATGAACATTTTGCTGGTAATTATGGCGGCTCCTGGTGGCATCAGCGGGAAGAATTCGATGCTTTTGGCGGCCCGATCTTGATGACGACCAACTGCGTGATTACACCCAAACCAAGCTATATCGAGCGGCTGTTTACCACCGGCCAGGCAGGTTATCCTGGCTGCGCCCATATCCCGGATCGCAATCCCGGAGCGCAAAAGGACTTCTCAGCGCTGATTGAACTGGCGAAAACCTGCCCGGACCCGCAACCCCTGGAGGATATCACCATCACGACCGGGTTTGCCCGGCAAACGGTCATGGCGCACGCGGGCGCAGTGGTTGATGCGGTGAAAGCTGGCGACATCCAGCGCTTTGTGGTCATGGGCGGTTGTGATGGGCGCGCCAAGTCTCGCCAGTATTACACCGATGTAGCTGAAGCCCTGCCGGATAGCACGGTCATCCTGACGGCTGGCTGTGCGAAGTATCGCTACAATAAGATGGACCTGGGCGAGATTAACGGCATCCCCAGGATTCTGGATGCGGGTCAGTGCAATGACTCTTACTCCCTCATCCGAACAGCACAAGCGCTGGCTGAGGCCTTTGAAGTTCAGGATGTGAACGATTTGCCGATTTCATACGACATTGCCTGGTACGAGCAAAAGGCAGTCATCGTGTTGCTGGCATTATTGCATCTGGGCATCCGCAAGATCCGCCTGGGCCCGACATTGCCCGCATTCCTATCGCCCAATGTCATCACTGTTTTGCAAAACAATTTTGATCTCATGCCGATCGGCTCTGTAGAAGAAGACGTACAGGCCATCATGGCTGGGCATTAATCCATAGTGCGAGATGCATGGCAGGCTGAGGTATGTGCCTCAGCCTGCTGTTTTTCAGAAAGGGAATTAAAAAGTATGATCGAAACAGTATTCACGCTGGCCACTGGCCCCGAGCGAACCGTTGAGAAAGTGGTTCAGGATGATAACCTCGACTATATCCATATGCTGTTCAACAAAGACGAAGGCTTACCGCAGCATTTCTCGAACTCTAACGTCTATATGACTGTTCTACAGGGCAAACTGACCATCGGGTTGAATGAACAGGAAAGCCATCACTACCCGGCGGGCACGCTGTTAAAGATCCCGTATAAGACAAAAATGAACGTTAGAAATACCCATGACGATTTGCTGGAATTGCTGGTGATCAAAGCCCCCGCGCCCAAGAACTACCAGGAATAGCATTCCGGAATTCCTTTATCTACAATTTAAACACCCAACAACCTGCCAGTTCTGGCGGGGTGGGCGTTTTGCTCTGCTTTTTCAAGGTTCACAAAGCTGGTAGACCTGGTACCCAGCCTGATCGAGGATCAGGTGGTAATGGGCGTTGATGTAGTCGAGCACCTCATGATAATTGTCCGCGATGGGGTAGATTAACCGTTGCACTGCCCTGGAGGCTGGATCAAGGCTGGGCAGTGAGTCGGGCGCATGGATATGCGCGTCCAAGATCAATTTGGGCTTGTTGTTCTTTAAATCCTCAAAGTAATGGTGTTGAATCTCCTTGCCAAGCCGGGAGTTGGCATATAAAGGATAAAAATTATAAGCCGTTGAAGAATGACGGTTGCTCATAAAAAGCATGCCGGTCTGCCCGCCCCACACCAAGATTAGATCATCCGGGTTTGTATTCTCAGTAATGAAAGCTGAAATAGGGTGCAAATAAACCGTATCCTCACCATGATTTTTGATCACCCGTGACAGTGACGCGCCGTATTGGGCTAATTGCGGATGGAAAATAACTATGGTCAGGGCAAGCGTCACTGAGAGCAACCCAAGGGGCGCCCATTTGGGCAGTGGTTTGATAAGAAAATGGTGCTGAACCTGACTGAAGATATAATTCAGCCCGTAAGCGGATAAAATTGCCATCCCAGGCAGCCAGAGGATAAAATAATGTCCGTAACTGCGCCCCGAGATAGAACTGGCCACCATTTCAGCCGGCCAAATTAGCACAAGCAGTAATGTAATCATTGCAAACTGTTTGCTGACCAATTGTTTGATGAACTGGGCGAATGCAAAAAGAAAACCAATCAATGGGAAGATCATCCAGATGCCCAGTTGATGAAAAGCTGGCATAAAACCGGATTGAATGATATTTAAATTCTTAGCATCCGGCTGGGTGTGAAAACTATAAGAATAGTTGTACACGATTGATGCATTGACCATGTCGATGAAGGTGCCTTGGAACAAAAAATAGAGGCAGAGCGGGATGGCAACGATACACCCACCTGAAAAAACCAGGGCTGCATCGCGAAGCATCTCTTTGAGCCCATTTTTTTGCAGGCTGCTCAGCAGCCACAGCGCGATTAACAACCCGCTGGTGACAATATTATTGGCCCGAACGAAGAAGTTTAAGGCCAGCATCGCGCCCATCAGGATGGGGTAAACTTTTGATCCGGGTTTCTGTAAGCTTTTGAAGAAAGCAAATACAGCCACCCACGTGAACAGCAGGGTG
Organism: Chloroflexota bacterium; assembly: GCA_012522475.1. Taxonomy (GTDB): domain Bacteria; phylum Chloroflexota; class Anaerolineae; order Anaerolineales; family Anaerolineaceae; genus Brevifilum. The sequence continues at coordinate 14,019 of JAAYKH010000064.1, forward strand.
TATTCTTCGGTGAAATTCCCCGCGCCGACCAGTATTTTCCCCGACATCATCATGACGACTGCACTGAACAAGGCTGAAGTGAGGCCATACTGCTTTTTAAGGGTCAGAATACCCAGAAGGAAAGCAAGCACCCAGAAAAGCACCTCGACCACCCAGACGCCCCAACGTGAATCCCTGCCAATCAGCAACCCGAAGGCATTAATAAAAATAATCAGGGGACCTTTTGCTTCCCAATAATCTACATACAGGGTTTGCCCGTGTAATACGGTTCGGCCGCCGTACATATACGCGCCGCCATCACGCCCTGGCGGATACAATTGTGGATTGGCGTATTCAAGGATGATCAGGCTGAGAGTTACAGCCAGCAGAATTAGCAGCAGGGTTTGAAAGGTTTTTAGCGTCCTGGATTTATTCATAATACCGTTTACCGAGCATGCATAGCTGAAGAGTAACAATGCCCTTGCTAACAACTCTAAGAATTCTCTGGCGGATGATTTGAAACCTCTATCATTGTAAGAATGGCGACGGGCTCTGTCAAGTTGTGTTGTGCTTCCACCTGTGAGAATGATTGAAAAGAGCTGGTTTTTGCGTGGGGTTAACTTGAAGTTTTTGATGAAAGAGACTATCTTTAACCTATCTGTTGTTCACCTTGGTTTCGGGTCAGAGGCTGGCCCTGAAATAACTCGTTTTGTAGAGATTGACTTTGAGAAAACCACGCATCATGAATGAAGCATCCTTCAACCCCACCGAATTGACCTCACCTCTGGCGCAGCTCTTCGAAAAAGCGCACCAGCAGGGATACCTGACCTATGAGGAGATCCTGGCTGTGATGCCTGCGTCTGACCAGGACCTGGACCAACTTGACCAGCTTTTCGGAGCTCTATTGGCTGCGGGCATACCTTATGGTGATGCAAGCGATTTTGGCGAGGAATCCGAAAAGGGTCATCGCAGTTGATCGAAGTTCGCTGATGGGATTCAGCTCTGGTTAGAGAGGCGTTGGCGTCTGGAAGACTGCAGTAGGGGGTTTTGTTTGTGAGGTTTTATAATTATTCCAACATCATTGCAAAAAACACCTTGAGCCGTTGAGTGATTCTGCCTGAAGGCCAGCCCGAGTGCTGTGCAGCTGGCCGTGTCGCAGCGCGTCGAGAATGAGTTTGTCCGGTGTGAGGATTGCCGCGGGGTCAAGGGTGTTTCTGCAGTAGCTACAGCCCACAATGCACAGGAAGGGTTCGACGACTTCGGCTTTTTGTCATCCCCTGTTGTTTCAAAAACCTCTTTTTGGCAAACTTCAAAGCATTTTAAGCAGCCATTACAAAGGCTTGCAGAGACCACCGGGAATCAGGGAATTCGCTCACGGGGGATGCCCTCCGAGAGGCGGTAATTGGTGATCACGGCAAAGGAGGTGCTGTTATCGCCTGACCGGGACTGGCCCATGGGGCAGCCTCTGATCTAAATGGGTGAACTTCCCCGGTTTAATGGTTCATAAACAGGGGCATGAAATACTGGTAGGTGGGGATTGGCACATCCACAACCGGACCGATAACAGTGCTCGTAACCGTGCCCGTGTAGCTGCCGGTGCCGGTTGCCTGGACCCTGATATACCGTCCGAGGTCAGCTGACGTTAAAACGTAAGTGCTCCCAGTAGCGCCGGAAATATTGGTATAGGTGCCGCCTGATGTGGCAGCCCATTGCCACTGGTAGTTGGCGGCTGCCCCGTTGGGGAGCAAAGTTGTGCTCAGCGTCTGGCCGACGGTTGGTGTGCCGCTGATAGACACGCTGGTGAGGGGTGTGGTGGCGGCTGTCACGATACCGGAAACTGAAACATTCTTCTGGGCGACACCGGTGCTGGCATGGGTGATAGACCCGCTGTAAATGGATGCAGTTGTTGAAAACAACCGCACATAGATCGTCCTGGTCTCTACCGTCCCGCTTCCGTCCCGGGATAGGGTCAGGCTATTACTATAAGTGACACCATCGGTCGATATCTGAAAGGCCGTTGGGGATGCAACGCTGATATCAGACAACAGGTTGCTGCCAGAAACGGTATATGTTTGCGGCGTTGACCCAACATTAACCGTGGTGGAGAAGCTGGATAACGAGCTGACCGAGGTAGTGAGCACCGGTATGGCGCTCACGGTACCATTTACCGCCAGGCTTACACTGGGAGCGTCGGTGCTGGAATGGACGATATTGCCGTTGAAGGTGCCTGTTGTGCTACCCGTCAGGCGTACGTACACGGTCGCCGAGGCGACGCTGCCACCGATTTGAGGTAGATTCAAGCTGGTGCTGTAAGCGCTGCCGTTGGTGGAGTATTCATACCCGGAAAGGGCTGCGATGGTGATGTTCCCGGTCAGGTTGCTGCCAGAGACGATATAAGCCTGAGCGGGGGAGATGCTGCCCACGGTGGTGCTGAAAGGGTTCAGTGACGCGTTAACCACAATGGTGGGGCTGCTGGCGGAAACCGTGCCGGTGACGGAAACATTCTTTGTGTCGGCGTCCGAACTGGTGTGGGTGATGCTCCCGCCGTACGTACCTGCCGAAGAGGCAGCCAGCCGCGCATGCACAGTCGTGGCGACGCTGCCGCTGGTGGGTTCCAGCGAGAGCGGTGAAGCACTTGTATACCAGGTGGATTGGTTGGTGGATACCTCAAACCCCGCAGGCGGGGTGACGAGAATCGGTCCATCCAGGCTGCTGCCGGAAACCGTGTAGCGCTGGACCGGGGAGGGCACCGAGGGCTGAGCGGTGAAAGCGCTCAGAGTGCTGGTTGAGGTTGTGATGTTGGGCCCGAGCGGCAAACCTTCAAAAACGTCGCGCACGACCCCATCACTGGTCAGGTATTCAAACATGATGCTGGTATCAGTGGCGTTGACGCGCATAGCGCCTTGTGCGTTAAAATAATAGGCTTCCAGGCCGGCGAACGTCGTTGAGCCGCCGCGCGCGCCTCCCCCTGCAACGCCGGCGGTGAAGTAGCGGATGCCATTCCTCAGGATGCGTTCATAAAGGTGGTTGTGCCCGGAGATCACATAATCGATACCCATCCCGGCAAAATCCCACTGCATCGCTGTGTTACTGCCGTGCATGCCCCCGGAATAGGCGGGTGTGTGGAACACGGCAATCTTCCAGGGGGATGTTGAGGCGGCTGTTTCTGCGCTGAGCCATGCTTGCTGGGTTGTTTTGTTGGAAATTTGGCTGTCCAGCATAAAAAAGTGCACCGGGCCTTCCACAAAATCGTAATAGTTTGCCCCACCCAAATACGTAAAATAGGCGTGGTATTGGGTGACCTGCGGTTGGTCGTGGTTGCCGATCACCGGCCAGAAGGCTTGCGCCGCCACCCAATCCCCGTAATAATTCCCGACGGACTGGCCGTAGTCGCCATAGGTGCAGCCGGATTCATGGTGGTTATCCCCGGCAGTAACGATGAAATCGACATTCCAGCCGTCAACCATCGTAGCGACTGTCTGTTCAGCCATATTGCAGTTGCCAAAATCGGTGATCACGGCAAAGGAGATGGCACTGTCATCAGCCTCTGCCGGCGAGGCAGGCTGGACGCTGAGTAGCCCCCCCAGCAATGCCAGGACTAATACCGCTTGCAGTGCCCAGCGGGCAATTCTTGTTTTTGAACGATAGAAGTTTTGCATAAGTTCTCCTTGACCAGGTGCCATGTAAGGAGTCGCCCGGTCGATCAAGTGGTATCGGATTCACCGGTGTGCTACCCGGCCTGGATAGTGCCATTTTCCCCGGCCCTTTCAAAGGACATTGAAAGTACCTTCAACGCACAGGAAAATAATTAACATGATCTTAACACAGGTACGATTTTTCGGCAAGAGTTACAGGAATGCCGATTGGCTGAAGGGGTGCGGTGGTTTATTGGGGGCAACCGTTCTTTCAGTATAAAAAAGAGGCTGCCCTTGCTGGACAGCCTCTAATCTAAATGGGTGAACCTCCCCGGTTTAATGGTTCATAAACAGGGGCATGAAATACTGGTAGGTGGGGATTGGCAAATCCACAACCGGACCGATAACATTGCTCGTAACCGTGCCCGTGTAGCTGCCGGTGCCCGTCGCCTGGAGCCTGATGTACCTTTCGAGGTCAGCTTCCTTCAGGACATAAGTGCTCTCGGTGGCGCCGGAAATATTGGTGTAGGTGCCGCCTGATGTGGCGGCCCATTGCCACTGGTAGTTGGCGGCTGCCCCGCTGGGGAGCAAAGTTGCGACGCTCAGCGTCTGGCCGACGGTTGGCTCGCCAGTGATGGACACACTGTCGAGGTCTATGAGTACGACTGTTACCGTGCCGCTTACCACCACGTCCTTCTGGGTGGCGTCGGTGCTGGTGTGAGTGATAGTGCCACTGAATAAACCCGCCGTTGCCCCGGTCAGCTGTACGTAGATCGAGGTCGCAACCACGGTGCCGTTGGTCGGGCTCAGGTTGATGCTCTCGCCGTAGGGCCCACCCGCTGCCAGCGCAATCTGGGAACCGGCTGGGGCGGTGATGATAATATCCGCGGTCAGGTTCTTTCCGGAGACCGTATAGCTCTGGGCAGCGGAGGGGGTGCCCAGAGGGGTGCTGAAGCCGCTTAAGCTGTTCACGGAGGTGCTGATGGTCGGGTCGACGATGCCTTCTTCTTCAACATAAATATAGGCAAGCTGGTCTGCCTCTACATTCTGATGATGTTTTGAGTAAAACTCTTTCGTCGATGGGTTAAAGTGTGCAATATGATCGTAAGTGCCTGCCATCCACAATTCATTAACACCAGTTGATGAGCGGGAATCATTATCGTAGTTCCAGGATTGGGTGTAAGCCGCATTCATAATTTGAAAGATACTGTCACCGGTTGCGGCAACAATATAATACGAGCCATTTTTAAGCTGAAAACCATTTGTATCAGCCACCGCTGTCCAGACGCCATTCGTCAGGGCGGGGTTATCTTCGATGAAGATGCCGCTGGTGTCGCTTTGAATCGTTACCAGCACGGAAACGTGCTTGTCATCGCCAGTTATGTTATTGTGGGCTAAGATGTAACCCGTGCCAGCGTCTGATTGGCTGACCACCAGGTATTTCTTACCGGCTGTCAGGGTGTCCGTCAGGCGGTAGATGGTGTCGGTGGTTGACGGATCCTCAACCGGCCCCACGGCAGTGCTGGTGACTGTTGAACCCTCATAGCTGCCGGAGCCTGTTGCTACGACTCTGATGTACTTATCGATGTCATCCGCTGTTAGTTTATAGGTTTCGCCAGTAGCGCTGGAAATGTCGTTAAAGGTACCGGTTGATGAGTCAGCCCTTTGCCACTTGTAGGTAGCGGTTGCGCCGGCGGGGGCTAAAGCTGCGGTCAGGGTCTGGCCGACGGTTGGTGTGCCAGTGATGGACACACCGGTGATTTCAGTGTCACCAGACGTTGTCTGCTTCCATATTTGCAAATTATTTCCATTTGTGGATCGGGAGAAATAAGTCGCGCTTCCATTTGCGTATCGATAATTTGTAGATCCTACGGATGAGGTATTCATGAGCCTGTTAGCAGTGCCCACATTCCCATTGAAACGCCATTCAGAGTAGGTTCCTTCGCTATCCAAAGCCGCAACTCTTAAATCTGATCCAGAAGATCCACTATTTCTCCTGAGATAACCGTTGGCAGAATTTTCTTCATTGTGGTCATTGTAAAGTGTATAGGCTGGAAAAGTACTTTCGTTGTAATTCGGTCCTTCTTCTGCGAACCAAACAATATCATCCTCAACAAAGCCTGCTGTAACAATAGACAATATCCCCCCGGTCAGGGTCACTTCAACTGCAGGTAGTTGTGTAGTGCAACCCACTGTGGTATTTCTGGAAGACATTGCATATAATGCTGTCCCGCTATTCCAAATAATCAGGTAATTGTTCTTATCTTCAAAATTTGTTACTTGAGTGTAGGTTGTGGCTGCCTGCACCGGCTCGGCTGGCTGCACCCCCAGCAGCGAAAACAAAAATATCAGGGCAAACAGCATCTGGAAGAGCTTAACGCCCTTTGAAGTGATTTTTTGATATTTCTTGTAAGTCATCATTTTTTCCTTCCCTCAAAAAAATGGTTTTGGCGGTTTGAATATGGGCCGCGCGGACCCTGCTGGATGTATTTAACTCCCGTAAAGTGGGTTTATAAACGCCCTTCAATGGTTCATTTTCCTCCTTTTGTGCGCCCTCGCGGTGTTTTAACTGCTTTTGTTGAGCGATGGGTTAAGTAACCCATTTTTCGAACCCAACCTGGCGCCACTGTTTCCAACAGAAGGCCAGTGGCCGTCCTTATAAAGCATTTTCCTCTATAATTAGGATAATATGAAACAGGGGTGTTGTCAAGAGATTTCCCAGGTTTTCTTAACCTGAGCCAAGGATAGGCAGCAGGGCGGGGGCGTTGGCAAAAGCGAGCGGCAGTAAGCAGGCAGCAAGAATCAGGCGGTCAGGTTGATAGGAATCGGGCCGTGGTTGCAGCACCCTATTTTAATGCTACCAACAAAATCGCTTCGCGAGGCCCAGCGCCTTTTGCCCCATGCACGCTTACTGGATATGTTTTTAATTTGAACCGGAAATACGCCCTGGCGATTACCTGTAGCGGAGAGGGAGGGATTCGAACCCTCGGTAGCCGCAAAGCTACAACGGTTTTCGAGACCGCCCCAATCAACCACTCTGGCACCTCTCCAACGGGCAGGCATCCATTATACTCGAAATTTATCCGGCAATCAGCCCTTAAAGTTATTGCTTGTGGGCAGCTTGATGCAAGTGCTTTGCACCAAAGTCAGTTTGGGCAGCGCCCTGCAGGGCACGCCTCACCCGGTTGGCCTTCATTGGGCGATAACGTTGAGAATGTCCTTTCCAAAACGCTTAAAGCGATCGGGCACATCGAACATCTGTGCTTTCAATACCTTAAGCTCCCTTGGGTTTGTTCGGGCAATCCGGCACAGTACATCACGGGGCAGGATCACGTCAGAAGGAACCCCCAGCGCCTTCCCGGTTTCCTTGCGCCAGTCCTGTAAGGCTTCCATGCGGTTTAACACCGAATTGTGGGGGCGGGCGTGGCTGGGCACTTGTTCAGGCGGCGCTTGCAAGCCGATCTGCACAGCCTCCAGCAACCCCCGGCCGTAACGTTTAACCTGGTTTTCATGCAGGGCGGAAAGTTTCATCAAGTCCGACTGGTGCTGGGGGCAGATTTCGGCGATCTCAATCAACGCCTGATTGCTGAGGACTTTAAAAGGCGGCCGGTCCTGGGCTTTTGCTATCGCTTCGCGATATTGGTAGAGTGATTTTAAGACAGCCGCCTTCTCGGGCGTCAGGTCGCGCGCGCCGTGAATCTTCCAAAAATCATCTGCGCAGGATTCCGTCGTATCTTCGATGCCGATGGTCAGGCGTTCAAAATCCTCATAGGCCAGTGCCAATAAGCCGGCGACTTCCAGTTCAGCCCGCAGGTGATCCTTCAGGGGGATTAAAAAGTGGCTGTCAAGCCGTGCGTAAGCTAACATTTCCGGTTTTAGCGGCCGTTGACCCCAATTGGCGCGCTGGAATTTTTTATCGATCTGGATGTTGAAATACTGTTCCAGCAGTGAGCTCAGGCCGACATGCTGGTATCCGAGGATGCGAGCAGCGAGCATGGTGTCAAATATATGGTTAAACCTGAACCCGTAGTCGCGAAACAGGCAGATCAGGTCGTATTCTGCAGCATGGAATACTTTCAGAATATGCTTTGATTTAAAAATGTTCCTCAGGGGGGAAAGATCGGTCAGGGACAGTGTGTCGATCAGGTAGTCCTTTTGATTGGTGGAAAACTGAATCAGGCAGACCTGCTCCTGGTAGGCGTATAAGCTGTTGGATTCGGTATCGATAGCCAGGATATCCTGTGCGGCCAGTTCTTGTGCGACGTGGCGCAGATGCTGCGGCTGATCGATCCAGACCAGTTCGGTGCGCTTCAGTGAATTTGGCATGGATTAATTATAGTCCATGGCAGTGAATGGTAAATGAGAACCGGTGAATGCTGCCAGGGCATGGCAGCAGGCCATTAATGCTATAATCGACCTGGAAATGGTAAATAAAGGATCTTTTCCAGAGCTAAGACTGTAAAACTTAGAATTTTGAGCGGCCAACGATAAGCTACAAGCCACCTTAGAACAGGAGAATGTTATGAAAGCAGTCATCCAACGCGTATCGCAGGGGCGGGTCACCGTCGATGAAAGCATTGTCGCAGAGATCGGACTGGGTTTGATGATCCTGTTGGGCGTGGCGCCGGAGGACACTTTGGCGACCGTTTCACAAACGGTAGAAAAAATTGCCCATCTGCGCATTTTTGAAGATGAAGAAAACAAGATGAACCGGTCTGTACTGGATGCGAGGGGCGGGGCGATTGTCGTTTCGCAATTCACGTTGTACGCTGATAGCAGCCGGGGACGACGTCCTTCTTTTATCGGCGCAGCCAAACCCGATATTGCTGAACCCCTGGTGGCGGCCTTTGCGGAGCAGCTGTCTGCCCTTGGGGTGCCCACCCAGACGGGTGTTTTCGGCGCGCATATGCAGGTGGCGTTGGTTAACGACGGACCGGTGACGATAGTATTGGAATATTGAAGCTGAAAGCTGGGGTCTCTCTTCGATTGAAAACGCTGCAGGCGAAAGTTAATCGCTTGTCGCTATTAATGTGATTGTTTGCCGAGCACTATTTTAAGGGGCCAGAAAAACGGCCGCGGTATTGTCGCAGTACGGAACCCTCAGCATTTTAATTGACCTGAATCTCTAAAGCTCATAAGTATGCAAATACAAAATCTTGAAGGCTATTAAAACATCAATCCTATGAGTCTTTCCCGACATGTATTATAATGGCCTCAAGAAACACAGGGCGAGGGTAAATCTGTTAAATAACGGCTCGAACGTGTTGATTGCCAGACCGTCAAATGTGTGCTTTAAAATCTTTGTTGGGTTGACGACAAACCGCTTAAGCCGGTTAAAAACCTGGTTTTCATTCCGTCACGCCCGCTAAATAAAGGAAAATAATCAATGTCTCATGCTTTGAAGATCGTCATTCCAATGGCTGGTTATGGGACACGTCTGCGACCGCTCACCTGGAGCAAGCCCAAACCGCTGGTTCCCCTGGCCGGAAAAACTGTTCTGGATTACCTGGTGGACATGTTTCGCAGCGTGCCGAATTTTGAACAGTCGGAATTTGTGTTCATCCTTGGCCCGACAATGGGAGAACAGATTGAAGCGCATACTGCCCGACACTATCCTGATCTGAAAGTTCACTATCCCGTTCAACCGGCGATGATCGGCCAGTCGGACGCTTTCTGGCAGGCGCGGGAATTCCTGCAGGGCCCGCTGTTGATTGCCTTCTCCGACACCCTGATTGAGAATGACTTTTCCTTCCTGGCAGATGAGGACGCCGCAGGCATTGCCTGGGTGAAACCGGTGCCCGACCCGCGGAGGTTTGGCGTGGCCGAGGTTGATGCAGACGGGTGGATCACCAGGCTGATTGAAAAACCACAGTCGATGCAGAATAACCTGGTGGTCGTCGGGTGCTATTATTTCCGCCAGGCTGAGGAATTACTTTCGGCGATTCAAGAACAAAAAGAGCAAGACCTCTCCCTGCGGGGAGAATTTTACCTGGCGGATGCGATCAATATCCTTTTGCAGCGCGGGTTTAAAATGCGAACGGAAAACGTGAATGTCTGGCTGGATGCCGGTACAACCGATACCGTCATCAGCACCAACCGGTTCTTGATGGATCATGGTCGGGAAAATAGCGCAGAATGGGCTAACCTGGCGGATAGCACGATCATTCCGCCGGTTTATCTGCACCCATCGGCACAGGTGCGTCAGTCCACAATTGGGCCGCATGTTTCCCTTGGGGAAGGTACGGTGGTGGAAAATAGTTCCATCAAGGATGCCATCATTGGATCGCAAACCACCATCGTTAACAGCCAGTTAGAAACCTCGCTGATCGGGGACCGTGTGATGCTGAGCGGCCTGAGCGGAAAGTTCAATTTGGGCGACGACAGCCAGGTGAGCGGATGAAGGCTCAGGTGGAGTGCTATGCAGGCGGCAGCGCTCCGGAAACGCCGCGCACCATTGTTTGGGAAGGGCAACGCTATGTGGTCAAAGCCGTTCTCGAACGTCGCAGGGAGCCACAGGGGCTTGGTTTCCTGATACACTGTAAACCGGGTGAACACCTTTTCGATATCTTTTACTGGATCGAAAGGGATGAATGGCAGATACAACCCAAAGGGCCTGCCACAAGCCAACAAAAACCAAACGATCAATGTATGTAAGGAGAAAGTATGCCAAATCGATATTTGTCAAAGACAGTTAAAGCCCTGAAACCATCGGGAATCCGCAAGTTTTTTGATATTGCTGCAACAATGAAAGACGTTATCTCGTTGGGAATAGGTGAGCCAGACTTCACGACCCCTCAGCCAATCATTGATGCAGGGATTCGCGCACTTCAAAAAGGCGAAACACACTACACCTCTAACGCGGGTATCCTCGAATTGCGACAGGCAATCGCTGAAAACCTGGAAAAATTGTATGGTGTTCGTTACGACCCGGTGAGTGAGATTATTATCACGGTGGGGGTATCCGAAGCGCTTTATTTAACTTTCAGTGCTTTGCTTGACCCGGGCGATGAGGTCATCATCCCGACGCCCTGCTTTGTGTCCTATCAGGCTGAGGTTGAGCTGGCTGGCGGCGTGCCGGTTGAAGTTTACACCAATATGGAGGATGACTTCCAACCCGACCCGGCTTTAATTGCTAAGGCAATTACACCAAAAACAAAAGCGATCCTCCTGAGCTACCCCAACAATCCATCGGGCGCTGTTGTCAGTCGCGAAAGGCTGCAGGCGATCGCTGACCTGGCCGAACAGCATGATTTAATGATCGTTTCAGATGAAATCTACGACCGCCTGGTTTATGGTGTTGAGCATGTGTGTTTCCCGGCGCTGCCCGGAATGCAAGACCGAACGCTCCTTTTAGGCGGCTTTTCGAAAAGCCATGCCATGACGGGCTGGCGTGTTGGCTATGCTGCTGGCCCGGCAGAATTGATCCAGGGCTTGGTACGCATTCACCAATATTCGATTATGTCCGCCCCTACAGTTTCTCAATATGCTGCGCTTGAGGCGCTCCGAATTGGTGAACCCTACGTACAGGAAATGTTGGCGGAGTACGACCGCCGCCGGAAATTAATCCACGCTGGGATGAACGAGCTGGGGTTACCCACTTTTGAACCGCACGGCGCTTTTTACGTCTTCCCCAATGTCATCAATACCGGCCTGGATGATGAAACCTTTGCTGAACAATTGTTAAAAGAAGAGGGCGTGGCCGTTGTGCCCGGCTCGGCCTTTGGAGATGCCGGGGCAGGCTTTGTGCGCTGTTCTTATGCCACCAGTTATGAGAAGATTGAAAAGGCGCTTGAGAAAATCGACAGCTTTGTAAAGAAACTTTGATCGCCCAGGCCAGAAAACTAAAATACCTGGCTGCTGGTGGGTGTTGACAGGGTTTGAAATTTTTAACAACAGGATGGACCGCACTACCCCGGAAGGGGCTGAGCGCGGTCTTTTGTTTTTCTTAAGGCCGTTTGCTATCCAGGTGACACGACTTTGGTTTGATTGACGGAATAATCTAAGTTGGCTACACTTTAATCATCATGATCAAGACAAGGCGCACCGTATCTGATCGCTGGGGGGATATTTGGATTGCTTTTTTTGCCCTATTGGCGGTGGTCACTGTTTCCTGGCGATTGTGGGCTACGGAATGGACGGGGGATCTTTATATTCTGGTGTTTTTAACTTTTTTTGCCGGGATAGCCGGCCTGGTGTTGGGTTACAGCCGATTTTCACCTCTGTTGGCTGCCTTGTTTTCCACGCTCTATGGCATCTTTTGCATGGGGTGGCTGTTTGGAACCACCGTAGACCTGGATATCACCTGGCGAGAACGCATCATCAACCATCTCGGCTGGCGGCTGCAGCTCTCCATTGCGCAGTTCAATGCCAATCAGGCGGTAACGGACCCGATCCTGTTTTTGGTGGTTATGGCAGTTCTATTGTGGATCATGGCCTCGACGGCCACCTTCATCATTATCCGGCAGGGGTCGGTCTGGCCAGTGTTGATCCCGTTGGGAATCACCATGCTGGTGATCAGCCATTACGATCAGGACCTGGCACGCAACTCGCGCTTTTTGATGACCTTTATGTTTTTTACCCTGGTTCTGATCGGGCGGGTGAACATTGTCAACCATCAGCGACAATGGAACCAGGAAGGCATTCAAACGACCCACGAAACTCACGCAGACTTTACATACGCCCTGTTTACCTTCGCATTGGTTCTGGTGATCTTGGCCTGGCTGATCCCAATTACGCCGCAACAAAGAACCCGTTATGCACAACTGTGGCGCAGTGTCACCGAGCCCTGGGAGCAGTTTCGGGAAAGATTTGCCGATATCCTGGTGCTGGAAACAACCACTGACACAACCGTGGTTGAATTATTTGGCGACAGCCTGGGGTTGGGTAGCTGGGCATCCACCAGTAAAGAGGTTGTATTTACTGTTGCCGTTGATCTTCCCCCGCCAGCCGCGTACCGCAACTACTGGTATACACGCAGTTATGACCTGTATGAAGATGGGCAATGGTCATCTTCGCCGGGGCTGGACAGCCAGCTGCGTTATCCGGATGACTTTCAGATCATGTTTCCTGCCTGGACAGACGGGCAGGCGGCTGCTTACAATTTTTCTTCTCAGGTTGCCCGATTGAATAACCTGTACGTAACGGGACGACCTGTTTGGGTTGGTCGACCGGTAGAAACTGTCACGCAGCGCATCTCATCAACCGAGGAAGATCTGGTGGCGTTAATCGCCTCGCCCGAGCTGTATCTGGGCGAAACTTACCGGGTAGAGAGCATGGTGAGTGTGCCCACAGCCAGCCAGCTGCGCCGGACAGGTACTGAATACCCCGATTGGCTGGACCGCTATTTGCAATTGCCCGCCGATTTTTCGCCCAGGGTGACCGGCTTGGCTGAAGCGATTGTGAACCTCGACGATCATCCCTATGATATGGCTGTTGCGATTACCCGTTATTTACGCATCAATATTGAATATGCGCCCATCATGCCTCCGGTGCCGACAGGAACAGACCCGATGGCGTGGTTCCTGTTCGATGTGCAAACCGGGTTTTGCAATTACTATGCGACCGCCCAGGTGTTAATGTTGCGCTCTTTAGGCATCCCCGCGCGGTTTGTGGTGGGCTATGCTCAGGGTGACTATGATTCAACAACCCAAACCTACACCGTCCGAAAATTGGACAGCCATGCCTGGCCCGAGGTGTATTTTGTGGATTACGGCTGGGTGCCCTTTGAGCCCACTGTTTCTCAACCCGCCTTAATTTTGCCAGCAGGTTCAGACCGCACCGAGGCGGACTTTATGTCCCCGGAGCGAGGCGAGACGCCCCAGATGAACGATGTCTTTGATGAACCAGAAAGTAAACTGGATGAAACGCCGGCGATTGAACCAGTCTCGGCTGAAGCGCTTCCGCCGCGCGTGGAAAGCGGTACGGTAGCCTGGGTTTTGCTGGTCGTCTTTCTGTTGGTGTTATTTTTAACGGTGCTGATTTTAATGCGCCCCGAAATTTTTAAACTTGGGCTTGTTCCCCTGCCAGTGCTGATGGAACGCTTGTTAATCAAGCATGAAAAAACTGTTCCGGAATGGCTGCGCCGTTGGAGTTCCCTGGCCCAAATGTCCGCCGCGCAAAAAGCCTATCGCCGCTTATGCTGGGCACTGAGCATCCTTGGTTTGCTGTCCGACCCAGCAAAGACGCCCGCGGAGCGTGCCAGGCTGCTAACTCGGCATATTCCCCAGGCGTACCAGCCTGCGCTGGAGATCGTCAATCAATATCACCTGGACCGCTTCAGCGATCATTTAATTAACGAGGGGCTGACTACTGTTGCAGGATGGCAGGTGCTGAGCCTGGCATTAAAATTCAGACTAAGCAGAATTTTCAAGGTGAGACCTCGTTGATCATCCCCGTCCGTTTTTGTGTGCTCAAATTAACCTGACCAGCTGGCGCAAGGCCTCCCGACGCGCATCAATTAACCCCGGCATCACATCTAAACCAAAAAACACACCGCTGCCCTCAACACCCACTGATGCAGCTACACTACCCATCAGGGCGGCTTCGACCGGGTCATAATGCGCACGATACCCGGCCAGGAAACCACCGGCAAAGGCATCCCTGCTGCCGGTTGGATCATTGACCTGAACGGGGTATTGCGGGATAACCCAGCGGTTACCGTTACCCCGATCCAGCAGGTAGTAGCCGTGGTTTTCCGTCTGGATGAGGACAAATTCAGGCCCAAAACCTGCCAAAACTTCAGCCATAGCCCATAAATCCGTCTGGCGGCCGAGGAAAAGATTGCGCATCTCGGCCTCTGGCGTGATGAACGCAGTGATTTCCGAAAGCAAGACGGGCAACTCTTCCCAGAAGGCAGGGTCCATATAACCAGGATGGGATGCCATGATGATGGTTGAAACCTGGTGTTGGTAAAAAACCGAAGGCAGGACAAGATGTGAAAGATAATCAATCGGACAAATATGAATGGCACTGGCTTCCAGGTAGTGGGCTGGTATATCTGAGATTTGAATCGAAACCTCCTGATGGGCGGTACGATTACTGGGGGATGGGCCAGGGGGTTGGTAGCCCAGCAGGCTGCGTGGAAAATTCAGGCCCCGGTTTGAAAAATGCTGGATGGGGTTCTGGTAATAGGCTGTGGCCGCATCCTCATGGGCGATAAACCGCCGGTGGTCAATCTCGCGGTTTACAACCTTGACCCCAGCTTGATCAAAGCCCAATGCTGTCAGGTCGGCAACCCAGTTCAGGGGGTAATCCTGGCCGACTCGTGCCAGCAATCCAGCTGTTGGCCCCCACAGGTTAAGTCCAATGGCTGCGTAGGCTAAATTTCCACCGAACCGGTCGATTTGCGGCGGCCCGTTAACGGGCAGGATCGTATCCCGGTTCAGGCAGCCTGCCAAAATGAACCGCAGATGATCGTCCGGGGTCTCAACCATCATACCTGTCTCCTTTTACCTGGGAAATTGTGAATGATTATAAGCGCTCTGTATGTCTGCGGATGATAAAAAATTATTCGCGATAGGCAGAGAAACTTGTGAGCCCATTGATTAGACCAAAGCTTGTCGTGTCGTCTGACAGGGTCAGGACTGATACCGAGGCGGTGTCGATTCGCAAGCGCTGAAAGGTGTTCAGTGGCATCCCCAGGAAATAGGCCAATGCCAGCCGGATCGGGTCGCAATGGCTGACGCACACGACCAGCTCATCTTCGGCGTGGGTTTGGCTGAGGGTTTGCAGGGTTTGCACAATGCGAGACTGGGCCTGGTTGAAGGATTCCCCGGCAGGAAAACAAAAGCCATCCGGAGATTTCTGCACAGTCTTCCATAGGCGAGACCGTTTGAGCTGCTTGATTGATTTCCCCTGCCATTCTCCGAAATCCAATTCAATGAGACCCGCGTTGACGACCACAGGCCGGTTGTGAAGGCGGGCAATCGATTCGGCCGTCTCCTGAGTACGCTCCAGGGGGCTGGCGTACACGGCTTTGATGGGCAGTTCGGCCAATTCTGCGGCCAGGCGCCGTGCCTGGGAACCTCCTTGCTCGTTCAAGTGAATACCAGCTAACCTGCCAGCCAATGTATTCCCAACCAGCGCGGTGTGGCCATGCCTGACCAGAAAAAAAATTGCCATATCAAACTTCCCCTTGCTCTTTGGTTAAATCGGCCAATGCCTTTGCCTGTGCCTCTCGCCAGCGTTTCAAGCGTTTGCCTGCCTGGATTTCATAGCCCTGGTCTGAGGGTTGATAAAACACCTTTCCGACCAAGCTGTCGGGAAGATACTGCTGAGGCGTCCAATGCCCCGCGTGCTGATGTGGGTAGTCATAGCCTTGCCCGTGTCCCAATCCTTTCGCGTCCCGACTGGAGTCCATCAGGTGGACCGGTACCGATTTGGCACCGTTTTCTTCAATCTCCTTGAGCGCATTGAAATAAGCCATTGCAGAATTGGATTTTGGGGCAGTCGCCAGGTAAAGCGTGGCTTCCGTGATCGGGAAAATTCCTTCGGGCAGGCCGATGTACTCATAAGCCTGTGCGGCCGCATTGGTCACCACCAGGCCCATCGGGTCGGCCAGGCCAATATCTTCTCCTGCCAGCACAATCAAACGTCGCAGGATGAAACGCGGGTCCTCACCAGCGTAGAGCATTTTTGCCAGCCAGTAGAGCGCTGCGTCCGGGTCTGACCCGCGGATCGATTTAATGAACGCGGAAATGGTGTCGTAGTGTGCGTCGTCGCCCTTATCGTAAAGAACAGCCCGTTTTTGGATTGATTCCTGGGCGACTTCCAACGTGACATTGATGACGCCGTCCGAGTCGGGCGGGGTGGTTTCCACCGCGAGTTCAAGTGCATTCAGGGCGTTGCGGGCATCTCCGCCTGCCATGCGGGTGAAGTGCGCCATGACGCCCGGTTCAAAAGCAACCCGAGATTTGCCGTAACCGCGTTCCGGGTCACTTAGAGCGCACAGTAAAACCTGCTCGATTTCCGCTTCCCCCAGGGGTTTGATCTCAAAAACCCGAGAGCGGGATACCAGCGCTTTGATCACATCAAAATAAGGATTTTGTGTGGTGGCGCCGACCAGGGTGAGTAAACCGGTTTCCACATGCGGGAGCAGTGCGTCTTGCTGTGATTTATTCCAGCGGTGGACCTCATCCACAAAGAGGATGGTGCGCCGTTGGTACAATTTACGCCGCTCCAGAGCCTCAGCAATCACCCGGCGCAAATCTGCCACGCCGGCTAAAACCGCCGAAAGACTCTCGAAATAGGCGCGGGTCAGGTTGGAAATGACCCGTGCCAGCGTGGTTTTACCTGTGCCCGGCGGGCCGTATAGGATAATGGATGAAAACAATCGATCTGCCTGGATTGCCCGACGAAGCAGACGCCCTTCCCCGATAATGTGATCTTGACCCAGGATCTCATCCAGCGTTTGAGGGCGCATACGCTCTGCCAGAGGGGCCTCGTGCGACAGGCGTTCTTGCATGGTATGATCAAATAAATCCATGGGATGATTTTACCGTACCGGGTTTAAAATAGAAAACTTTCCCAACTTTTTCCGAGTCAGTAACCCAGTTTGAAGTCAACAAGATTGTAAAGGGGTTTATCTTCCAGATAACGCTTAAGATTTTCAATAAAAAAGTCCAATGTTTCCTGAGGCAGATGCTGGCTGAGGCCCGAAATGTGCGGCGTGATCAGCACATTTTCCAGGTCCCACAGGGGGTTGTCTTCGGAAAGTGGTTCCTGTGCAAAGACGTCCAGCGCAGCCCCGGCAATCTGCTTTGTTTTGATGGCCTGGATGAGCGCATTTTCATCGACCAATCCACCGCGCCCCACGTTGACCAGGTACGCGGAGAGTTTCATGGCTTCAAAGGCCTCTGCATTGAGGATGTGTTGGGTTTCGTGGGTTAGGGGCAGAGCGACCACCACAAAATCGCAGCTGGCTAAAAAACTGTGCAGCGCCTCAAAGGGATAGAGGCGGTCGAAGAAATCACCGCGAGGATCGCCCATGCCCTCCCGGGTGTATTCGCGGTCTTCAGGGTGCATAACGTCTCTTTTTACCGCTAAGATCGTCCCACCAAAGGGGTTTAGTAAACGCGCGACCTGGCGACCGATACTGCCATAACCCAGGATACCCACGGTGCTATGGCGCA
>JAAYKH010000065.1 GCA_012522475.1 Chloroflexota bacterium
GCGCACCCACGCACTATTTAAGCACATGCGCTTCCAGGGATCTCTTCGCCCCGGCCCCAGCTCGTTGTCCCTGGCTCAGGATAGATGGTAACACAACGTTTTCCTTGAGCAACCTGTCATTGCGAGGCACCCGTCGTCCCGTCATTGCGAGGCACGAAGCAATCCACAACTGCAATTGCAAGACTATTCCCCTCTCGCTATGCTCAGGGGCGCTGAGACTGCCCCCTTTCGCTGCGCTCAGGGGCGCTGCGCAGTCGCAAGCTCGCAGTGACAAGATAGCGAGGAACGAAGCAATCTCCGGTGTCATTATGAGACTACTCCCCTTCCGTTACGCTCAGGGGCGTTGCACAGTCGCAAGCTCGCAGTGACAACCGAATCGTAAAACGCCCGTGGAGTGCGAGACGTTTGTCTGAGAAAATTTATATCGATAATCTCATTTTTCGTGTGAATCTGGCGCTTGGGTTGAATCTAAAACCTGAATGTGCTAAAATTTACCTCACAATAGCATGTAAACATCATGGCAGGAGTAGTAGGCTATCCGTCAGCGAGCCGGGGAGTGTGAGAGCCCGGTCGGCATTGCGGAATGCCCCAAAGCCGAACTCGCCTTGCCGGTTCCCATCCGGGAGCAGATGGCGCTGGTGAACCTAAGTAGCCAGCGACGACCACCGCCCGTTAATGCGGCCCAAGCTGTCCGGCCTTGATGGAGCGCCGGGAAGCAGGGTGGTACCGCGGAGTTAATCGCTTCGTCCCTGTTTGGACGGAGTTTTTGTTTTAAATGCAAATATTGTGAACAATGATAACGATTTTTATCGAGGAGAAGATCATGCCAGACCCAACCAGCATACCCATGTATAAGCCAGCAAAGATTGAGCCTAAATGGCAAGAACGCTGGGAGCGAGACGGTCTTTACCACGCCGATATTGACCCGAAGCGACCCAAGTTTTACGCGCTGACCATGTGGCCTTATCCTTCCGGAGATCTGCACATCGGGCACTGGTACGCCATGAGCCCTTCGGATGCCCGCGCCCGCTTCAAGCGCATGCAAGGGTATAACGTGATGTTCCCGATGGGCTTTGATGCCTTTGGTCTGCCGGCAGAGAATGCTGCCATCCAGCGCGGGGTTCACCCTCACCAGTGGACAACCCAAAACATCGACGTGATGCGCCGGCAGCTCAAGTCGATGGGTGCCATGATCGACTGGCGGCGGGAGGCAACCTCTTCAGACCCCAGTTATTATCACTGGACGCAGTGGTTCTTTATCCAGTTTTACAAAAATGACCTGGCTTATCAAAAGGAGGCGCAGGTTGATTTCTGTCCGCATTGCAACACCACCCTGGCACGCGAACAGGTACATGGCGATGACCGTCACTGTGAACGCTGCGGTACGCCGGTGATTAAGAAAAACCTGGTGCAGTGGTTCTTCCGCATCACCAATTACGCCGATGAATTGCTGGATTTTTCGCCGATTGACTGGCCAGAGCAGGTGCAGACCTTACAAACCAACTGGATTAACCGCTCGGAAGGTGCCTCGGTGACCTTTAAGACCGAAAACGGTGACGAGATCGAAGTCTTCACCACCCGGCCTGACACCTTATGGGGGGCGACCTTTATGGTGCTGGCACCGGAGCACCCTCTGGTAGAAAAACTCACCACACCCGAGCAAGCACAGGCCGTGGCAGCTTACCGTGCCCAGGCCGAGCACCTGGGTGAAATTCAGCGCGAAACTGTAGACCGCGAAAAGACCGGTGTGTTTACCGGCGGATACGCGATCAACCCGGTCAACAATGAGAAGATCCCGGTGTGGATTGCCGATTATGTGATGATGGGTTATGGCACCGGCGCCATCATGGCGGTGCCCGCCCATGATCAACGCGACTTCGAATTTGCCCGTAAATATGGACTACCGATCATTGTCGTTGTTCAGCCGGCGGATGAAAAGCCCCTCAACGCAGAAGAAATGACAGCGGCTGTCCCTGCTTTGGGTCAGATGGTTAACTCGGGTCCGCTGACAGGCACACCCGGTGAAGTGGCGCTTGAACAGGCCACAGCCTATATTGAAGGTAAGGGCGTTGGACACGCAGCGGTGAGCTACCGGTTGCGCGATTGGTTGATTTCGCGCCAGCGCTATTGGGGCGCGCCGATTCCCATCATCCACTGTCCGCACTGTGGCACCGTGCCCGTTCCTGAAACCGACCTGCCGGTTGAACTGCCGATGGATGTGGAGTGGTTGCCTACCGGCGAGAGTCCGCTCAAATTACATCCCACCTGGCGCTTCACCACCTGCCCTGTTTGCAAGGGCGCCGCCGAACGCGAGACCGATACCATGGATACCTTTATGTGTTCCAGTTGGTACCATCTGCGCTATCTAAGCCCGGATTACGATCAATACCCCTTCGACCCCCGGGAATACGATTATTGGATGCCGGTGGACACCTACACCGGGGGGATCGAACATGCCACCATGCACCTGATCTACACGCGCTTTTTCCACAAGGCCTGCCGCGACTTGGGCATCACCCGCGGAGTGGAGCCCATGCAGCAATTGCGTAACCAGGGGATGGTGCTGGGTGAAGACCATGAAAAGATGTCTAAAAGCCGGGGCAATGTGGTCGCCCCGGATGATTTGGTGGCTGCCTACGGCGCGGATACCGTGCGAGCTTACCTGATGTTCTTTGCCCGCTGGGAACTGGGCGCTCCCTGGAACAGCACTGGGATTGAAGGCAGCAGTCGCTGGTTAAGGAAAGTTTGGTTTACTTTTCTGGAAGCGCAAGAAGTTGAAAAACAGCCCAGCGAAGAAAGTCTGCGGAAACTGCGCCGAAAAGTTCATCAGACTCTGGCTTCTGTGACCCATGACTTTGAAACTTTTAACTTTAACACGATTGTCTCCAGCCTGATGGCGCTGATCAATGAGATGGCTCTCGTCAAGGCAGCTGGTGCCTTTGAAATCGAGGCCTGGAAAGAGGCGGAAGGCCTTTACTTGCGGATGTTAGCCCCCGTCTGCCCGCATATCGCTGAAGAATTGTGGGCGCGCTGCGGCTACGAATACTCAATTCACCTGCAACCCTGGCCAGAAGTTGACGAAGAAGCCGCCAAAGAAGATCAGATTACCCTGATCGTCCAGGTCAACGGAAAGCTGCGCGACCGGCTGATCGTCCCCGTTTCGATCAGCGAAGTGGATGCTAAAGCAGCCGCTCTGGAAAGTGTGTCTGTGCAGGCTTACCTGGAAGGTAAAACGCCGAAAAAGGTGATCTATGTGCCTGGCAGGCTGGTTAATATCGTCGTGTGAGTGACACTTGAAAACCAGCCATCGATAGGAAAATGAGAAAGTTTTCTTAAAAGCAATAAAAACTGATGCGCTGACCAACTCTGACCCTCCCTGCTTGAAAAACACTTTTCTGAGAAAGGGAGGGTCTTTGCTTCCAAAGAGTCGCTCTTTATTTAGTCGCCATGCACCAGCCCTTAGCAACCTTACCTGAGATCGCTTCTTGCCTTGAAACGAGACATTGTTTGTCACTGCGAGCTTGCGACTATGTAGCGCCCCTGAGCGCAGCGAGAGGAGAGCAGTCTTAGAATTTATTGGAGGATGTTTCCCTTTCACTTCAGAGACGCTGCACAGTCATTTCGATCGCGATGACAGGCTATGCTGTCCGGCAAGGATTTGGATGTTTGCCAGGCACCCGCACAGTGACATTGAAACATTCGCCTTCGCCCTGCCTGACCGGGTGCTATAATGGTGTTTTGAATACAGTTAACCCTGGAGAATAACATGAAAATTGAAGACCAAAACTGGATGAAAGTTGAAGGTTATCTGCAAAAGGACGACCGGGCAATCCTAGTGCTGGGCGCTTGCGAACAGCACGGCTATCTGAGCTTGATGACCGACGTCAAAATCCCCATGGCGCTGGCTGAAGAAGCATCCCATCAGAGCGGTGTGCTCTTAGCGCCCCCGCTTAACTTTGGCTGCTCGCCCTATTTTCTGAATTACCCCGGCACCATCAGCCTCAGGTTGCATACATATCTGAACCTGGTCGAGGATCTCTTACGCTCACTCTATGGTGTGGGGTTTCGCAAGGTGTTGATTCTCAACGGGCACGGTGGGAATATCTCGGTCAAGACTCATCTGGTGGAGTTGGTTAACCAGCTGCCTGACCTGAAATTACGCTGGTACGATTGGTGGCTGACAGATATAGTCACCCAAGTTGCAAAAAAATATGGATTGGACTCCGAACACGGCAGTTGGATGGAAGCCTTTGACTTTACCATTGTTACTGAACTGCCGGATGCGGTCAAACCCCTCCCGCAGGTCAACCAAGATCTTCTTGGCAAGGATGCTACTCGGGAAATATACCAGGACGGCTCCTTCGGCGGCGCTTACCGGGTTGACCCAGCCATTATGGATAAGCTGTTTGCGGCCCTTTTGGCAGAGGTGATTAACCTGTTAGATTTCACTGTTGTTCGGCCTTAAAACCGTACTTCTGCCCGGGTTTTGTTTGCTCAAC
>JAAYKH010000083.1 GCA_012522475.1 Chloroflexota bacterium
AACCGTTCTTGTTGAATAAGCCGAGCCTGCTCCACCCGTCGGCGGATGGCCTCTGAGCACTCGGGCAGGTGACCCGGGCAGGACTGTGAACGGGAGCCGGACCGTGAACGGGAACCCGACTGCGAACGGGAGCCGGACTGCGCTCCTACCTGCACTCCTACTCCCGCTATCAAATCTTCCACATCAACCGCCTTCACCATCAAGTGGATGTCTATTCTGTCCCGCAGAGGTCCGGATATTTTGTTCTCGTAACGGCGTATCTGGTATGGTACACATACGCAGTCCCGGCTGGGATGTCCGTAGAATCCGCACGGGCAGGGGTTCATAGATGCCACCAACATGAAACGCGCCGGATAATCTACTTTGTATCCGGCCCGAGAGATACGTATGGTGCCGTCTTCCAACGGTTGACGCAAAACCTCCAGGGCAGCTGTGGAAAATTCAGGCAATTCGTCCAAATAGAGTACTCCGTTGTGTGCCAAAGAAATCTCACCGGGCCTGGCATGCGCTCCCCCACCGGTTAGAGATACGATTGAAGCCGTATGGTGCGGAGCCCGAAAAGGACGGAACCGCATAAGCCCCTGCTCTTTTCTGGGGATTCCCGCCACAGACCAAATGCGCGTTGTCTCTATAGCCTCGGCCCGAGTCAAAAGCGGCAAGATTCCCGGCAAACATTTGGCCATAAATGTTTTGCCAGCACCCGGAGGCCCTGTCATCAATACGTTGTGCCCTCCGGCAGCTGCCACTTCCAAAGCCCTGCGTGCCTGCGCCTGTCCCCGAACCTGTGCAAAATCGGGGTACGCCGAGCCGGGAACGGAACCCGGACCGTGTTCCTTGCCGAGTTCCGCCGGTAGGTCCGGTGGAAGGTCGAGCGGCTGGTTGGGCAGCTGGTCGAGCGGCTGGTCGGGTGGCTGGTCGGGCGATAGCGGATTGATGCCGGGGTGGCCGTGCATCAGGTCCAGGACCTGGGCCAAATGCGTTACGCCGTATACCTGCAGCCCGTCAACTACGGCGGCTTCTTTGGCCGAATCCAATGGGAAAACGCACCGCTCAAAGCCTTGCTCTTGGGCGTGGAGTGCCATGGAGAGAGCTCCCCTGACGGGGCGCAACGTGCCATCCAATGCTAATTCTCCCATACAGAGCGTTCCTTCCAATAGGGTGCTGTCCATTTGTTCCGACGCGGCCAGTATGGCCAATGCCAACGGCAAATCGTACGCCGAACCCTCTTTACGGATATCGGCCGGAGCCATGTTGATGACAATTCTTTTTCCCGGAATACGCATGCCCACAGACTGAACGGCCGTGGCAATCCGCTGCAAAGATTCGCGTACGGCGCTATCGGGCAATCCTACCAAATGAAAATTTAAGCCGGGAGACACATCGGCCTCAATAGTAACAGTCAGAGCTTCTATACCATGTACCGCGCTTGCATATGTCTTTACCAACATACGAACAACAATTTATGTGATGCGCGGGAAAATGTGCAGGAGTAAGCCCTGCGTGCAAAGAGCAAACAGGTGCCGGCGGCTAAAATAAGCCGTGCAGACGGGCGTCTATCTTGTCTATGACTTTGCTCAA
>JAAYKH010000066.1 GCA_012522475.1 Chloroflexota bacterium
AGCATAACCATATCGTATTCATTTTCAATTACAAGGCCAAGCGTAATATCTTCGGCATGGATAAAGAGGTTGTGGGTTTCTGCATCTTCTGTAATCAAGCTGGGCCGTCCCTGGATAAAGTGGATGCCCATCTCGCGGGCGCGATCGTAAAACTCCTCGTACCCCTTGGAAGGCGTGCGAATATCGATGTAGTAGATGGTGATGTTGATCTCAGGATTCATTTGTTTCAGCAAAACGGCGTTCTTGATTGAATACATGCAGCAAAAGTTGGAGCAGGATTCGATGTACCGCTTATCTCGAGAGCCAACACAATTGATAAAAGCTAATTTGAGTGGATTTTTACGATCGCTGGGCCGGATCAGGTTGCCGGCGGTAGGGCCGGCGGAGTTGTTTAACCGCTCCATTTCCATGGAGGTAATCACATTGGGATAACGCCCATAGCCGTATTCTTCCATCACGCTGGGGTCAAAATGCCCAAATCCGGTTGCAACGACAATCGCTCCGATGTCTTCCTGGGTGACCTTGTCTTCCTGGGTAAAATCAATCGCCTCAAGGGGGCCGCAGGCTTCAACACACTTGTAACAGTGAATACAGGCCTCCAGATCAATTGAATACACCAGTGGAATGGACTGACTCATAGGAACATAAGCCGCCTTGCGAGGCGCCAGGTTCATTTCAAAATAATTAGGAACCTCAATCGGGCAGACCTTAGCACATTCGCCACAGCCATTACAGCGGTCAGCCAAGACGTATTTTGCTTTTTCACGCAGAGTTACTTTGAAATTCCCGACAAAGCCTTCTACTTGTTCAACTTCAGTATAGGTTCTCACATCAATTCGGGGTTGACGCGCCGCGTCAACCATTTTTGGTGCGAGAATTCATATACTACAGTCCATAGTGGGGAAGGTTTTGTTAAGCTGGGCCATGACCCCGCCAATGGTGGGTTCCTTTTCAACCAGAATCGTTTTGATACCCTGCTCAGCCAGGTCTAACGCGGCACTGATGCCAGCAACACCACCGCCAATCACCATGGCTTTATGCGTCACCGGCACTTCGATCATCTCCAGCGGCGTTAGAAAGCGGGTTTTGGCTATAGCGGCCGCTGTTAGATCCATTGATTTTTGTAATGCGCCTTCACGATCATGACCATGTGCCCAGGTGCATTGTTCGCGAATATTGGCCATTTCCATCAAGAAGGGATTTAACCCCGCCTCGGCAACGGCGGCACGAAACGTCGGCTCGTGCATTCGGACAGAGCACGCAGAAACGACCACGCGGTTCAATTTATGCTTTTCAATGTCTTCTTTAATCAAGCGTTGACCGGAATCAGCACAGGCATATAAGGTGTCAGTCGCGTGAACCACATCGGGCAAACCCTCGGCGAACCTTACAACTTCTTTTGGGTCGATGACACCGGCGATATTGCTGCCACAATGGCAGACATAAACGCCAATGCGCAGGTCTTCTTCTCCATTGTTTTGTTTTTCGGGGAGATCGCTCATCGAGGATCCTTTGCTTTTTGTGGAAATCCCAGGCTGGATTCAATCAATTTTCGGCGGGTGCGCTGTGCGCGTTGATCAGGTGTGGTATATTCCAACGCATCCTTCGGGCAGATCAATACACACTGGGGGCCCTCTTCAATATCTTCGCACTGGTTACAAAATTCAGCCAATTTTGTTTGATGATTGATGGTAATGGCACCAAATTCACAGGCTTCGATACACCAGGCACAGCCATCACACTTGGTAGGGTCAATGCGGATGATCCCGGTTTCCTGATCCTGCGAAAGTGCATCTCGCGGGCAGGCAATCACACAGGGAGCATTCTCGCAGGTGCGGCAAGCAACAGCTGTGATTAATACCTCATCGACCCGGACGGTACGGATGCGACTGCGGTATGAATTGAACTCGCCCGTCTTCGTGTATGAACAGATATATTCACATAACTGGCAGCCAATACAGAGTTCGGGGTCACAGACAATATATTTGTACTTTGATGTAGATGCAACCATTCGTCTTATTCTCCTTACACACCGACTTCTTCGGCGACGTCTTCCATACCAAGGTCGATCAACAGTTGCTTGGGGAGCATCCCATCTTCTGTCCAACCTTTAGCTTGATAATAAAGTTGCTTCATGTATTCCAATTCTTCATCGGTAACAACATGACCAGCGCCAACACCCTTCGTCATGGGTTCATGTTTCCAGCGATAGGGAATGTCATCGTCTTTGGGCTGCCATCCTTCTCGAATGTTGAAGGCCTTCTTAATGGTGTGTGCTCTGACGCCAATCAGTTCAACGTCATCATAGTCATAATTCCAGCCTGTGGTGGCATTGATTAACTTGGCAATGGACGGCCAGGCGCCAGCCCGATCGGCTTTTCCTGTAAAACAACGTCGGATGAATTTACATAACGGCAAGGTATCATAAACGGCGGCGTATTCTTCCGCCCGTGCAGCAACCTCACCCCGGGTTTCATCCACCGTAAAGCGGTTGGTTTCTCCTTGAATATCAGGGTCGTATGCAGCAGAGCGGTTATGACATCCTCCACGCACACCCACGGCCAACCCCATGGCAAAAGTTTTTAACGAGCGGGCATCGTAGCCAGGACATTCCAATCCCTTAATGTTCATCGACCATTTATAGGTCTCTGCATTGCGTTCCTTATCAAGCGTCTCGGATGCAATCCGTGTGCCCTCAGCCAACAGAGCGCCGATGCCTTCTACATCCCTGATCATCTCAGCCAGAGTTACACCGGCTTCGCCATTACCAAAATTAGCTTCGAAGCCTTCCGGATATTTCTTACATTTAAAGTCTTCCTTTGCAAGCACACCCTTTTCATAGCATTCCATGGCAAAGGATACGGAAACACCCATGCTCATGGTATCCATACCACAAGAATCAGCAATTTCCACCATGCGAATCGCGGCGGCCATATCGCTAATACCACAATTTGAGCTTACGGCTTGCAAGCTTTCGTATTCAACGCCTGACATGGAGCCCGCATAAGGGCCATATTTAACTATCGACATCTGCTCACAAGCAATTGGACATTGCGCGCAGGCAATCACTTTTACTTTGTGGTGTTCATCCAGGTATTCGCCGCTAACTAACTCTGCAAATTCGAAGGTGCCTTCCTGGAAATTTCTGGTCGGCAGGAAGCCATGTTTGTTTGCATTGAGCACATTTGTTGATGTGCCATAAAGGCGATATTTTTCGGTGTAGGGTCCTTGGGCGACCTCGGTGATATCAAAGGACATTTTCAAAAGCGTTTCCGGGTCAGCCACTGTAACGCCGTAGGTACCCCGTACAGACACCGCCTTGAGTTTCTTACTAGCCCAAACGGCACCATGACCGGTACGGCCAGCCTGCCGGCCATCATTGGTGACATTGGCAAAACGCACCATGTTTTCACCGGCCGGGCCAATTGTGGCTGAACGAAGCTGGTCGTCGCCGAAAATCTCTCGGATTTTCTCTTCAGTTTCATAGGTTCCTAAACCCAGAAGTTTATCCGCCGGTAAAAACTCTACACGTTCGTCATCAATCACGATGTAAATCCAATTAGGACTTTGACCGTGGATGACGACCCCATCCCAGCGTGCTCGCTTCAATGCAACTGAAAACCAACTCCCGGAAAGGCTGTCTCCGATAAAACCGGTGAGCGGTGATTTTGACGCCAAGCCATACTTTCCACCAACCGGTACAGGCGTTCCCGAGAAAATACCGTTGGCGAAACAAATGGGGTTACCAGGTCCATAAGGATCGCAACCAACTTCGATATTTTCCCAACACAGACGGGAGGCCATCGAGACGCCGCCAATATAAAGTTTGTACCATTTTTCTGGTTTCTCTTCGACCCAGTGCTTGCGTTCGTTTAAGTCAATATGCAATATCTTACCGCTGTATCCATACATATGCGTTTTCTCCTGAATTGAATATTTCTAGGAATGATTGCCCTGTGCTTCCACTTTTTCTGAGATTTCGTAAGGTTGGCTTGGATTTACACCAGCAAAACCGGACAATGATGGCAACTTATTTATACACGTGGTTGAATTTCCACCATAGTGAAGGATGTAATAATTCACAGTGAGAAAAATCATTAACACGATTAATAAGCGGCTAAAAGCTTTCCGAAACTATTTTACCATAGGAAAGAACCCCCATATTGAGATTAAATTTCAGGGATGACGTCACCCGATGTGACCCAACCCGTCTCTGGAAAAATACGGGCAGTCTGGGTTTGATAAGCGGGAAATTCTGTGAATGCAATTTGAGGAGCGCCAGAAAAAATTATCTGGCCTTCCTCCAGGATAATAACGCGGTCAGCCAGAATGGCAGCAAATTCAACGTCGTGGGTAATCAACAGAATGGCTTTACCCTGCTGGCGCCATTGTTGGAAAAGCGTTCCTAAACGTTTTTTGGCGTGGTAATCCATCCCGCGGGTGGGCTCATCCAGGAAGATGATTGAAGGGTTGTGAATTGTCACTGCAGCCAGTGCTGTTCGCTGACGTTCACCCACTGAAAGGTCGCGCGGGTAATGATCGCCCAATTTATCCAGGCCAAAAGGTTTGAGAAAGTCCTTAAAATCCAGTTTTTCGAAACCCTGTTTGTGGTTTGTAAGTGTAATTTTTAACTCATCAATTACAGATGCGGCAAAAAGCAGGTCGTTCGGATTTTGAGGCAGATAAGCAATCTCTTGAATAATTTCAGAAAAGCGCAGGTTTTCGGCGTTAATACCGTTTAGTTCAACTCTTCCTGAACAAGGAATCATTTTTAGCACCGAACGCAAAAGGGTCGTCTTACCCCCGCCATTGGGGCCAATCAAAACAAGGATCTCACCTCGGGCCATTTGGAGGCTGATATCTTTTAATATCCAATGGTCATTCAGGCGGGTCGATAAACCTTCAATGCTAAGGCATATTGGCTGTGTACTGACGGTTGGCAACTGCTTTTTTTTGAGGTTCAAACGTGCTTGGACAAAGTCCTCTTTTGGAAAATCCACTGGCGTTAACGGCAGGGGTGAAATCCCAAAGTGTTTTGCGATTTCGACGATTGGCGGCACCTGTTCCATGAACGGCAAAACTTCCTGGGGTGTTCCAAAAATTACAGTCCGATCGGCACACATGTTCAGAATAAAATCTACATAGGGCAATAAACGTTCCAATCGATGTTCAGAGATCAACACCGTCAGGTTGAGACGAATTTTTAAATCGAGGATAAACTTCAACATCTCGTCAGCGGAAATAGGATCCAGCTGAGAGGTAGGCTCATCCAAAAGGAGAACCATTGGCTGGGTTACCAATGCGCTGGCGATGGCTACCTTCTGTTGCTCACCACCAGAAATTTCTGCAATATTTTTGGTGCGCAAATGGGATAGTTTTACGATTTGGAGCGCATCCTGGATGCGGCGTTCCATTTCCTCCCTGGGAATGCCGGCATTCTCAAGCGAAAAAGCAATTTCATCTTCGACTGTGTCAAATATAAATTGCGCTTCTGGTTCCTGAAACACAAAACCCACCGTTTGAGCCATCGCCTCTACACCTGCAGCGATTGGGTCAGCCCCAAACACTTGAATTTCCCCTGAAATGGTGCCGCCTGAAAAATGGGGCACCAGGCCATTAATACACCTTAGCAAGGTGGATTTCCCAGTTCCCGAAGCGCCTGTCACCAGGGTTAACGTACCCTTTTGAATTTCAAGGCTCACGTGGTCTAACACATTTTTTGTACCAAGAGGATATCGGTAGGATAAATTTTTAATTTTTATCATGCTGTCTTCCCAATATCGGTATCAGGGGTAAAAGGCTGAAAAAGAGACCCATAACCTGAATTGTAGGGCATATCAGATGGGGATAGGGTGAATAATTTAAGGAATGAAGACGATGTGCCCATTTCAAATAGATAAAACCAAACAAGCACAAGGCAATCAGGAACGCCATGATCATATCAGCAGGTTTCCATCGTTCTTGATGATATCGGGTGACCTGTGAGCTTTTGCCGGCAATATAAAGTGTCAGTAATATGAGCCCGGCGCCAAATGCGTACAACACCAGCGAGATGGCGCGAGGGTAACGGTACAATTGCAAAACCCAACCAGAGAAAAAAGCGAACCCGCCCAAAATTAAGCTGATTAGATTCTTCGGCGTTCTGAGGTCAGTTTGTTTATGGAATCCTCGCGCTGTCATGGATTCAGCCAGGAGAAAGGCATTTTCAAGGCTGGTAACTAACAAGGGGATAAAGATCGGCAGCCAATCTGAAATTTTTTTCATTGGATTGCCGCGGATCATTTGGGCTTCTTTTATCTCTTGAGCGCGTTTTTGAATAGAAGGGAAAAAGGTCAGTGCAATCGTGATTGACATGGCAATTGGATGAAAAGCACGGGGAATCATGCGGGTGATCTGTTTGACGTTTAATGCCAGGTTGATAATGTTGAATAAAATATATAGGGCACCGATGACAAGCCCATTGAGCGCGCCATAAACCAACCCTTCGAGGGTGATCTTGCCACCAATCAGGGGCCACTGCTGTGGCACAGTAAAAACAACCTCCTGGCCCACGTGTGAGAATAGGCTGTTGATCACTGTAGATAGAAAGATCATTGTCAATAAAAACCGGAGGTTTGGCAGCATCCAATTTTTAATTTTCTTTGTGTGTGACAGGTGATGCCCCAAAATAAATAGGCTTGTCAAGAGCGTGCCGAGATAAATTGGGTTGCGCGTTGAGAGAATGAAGACCATAACCATTAGCAACCAGAACACCCAAACCAGAGAATGGATCATTACCCGGTTTCCTCCTGGATTTGGAACGAAAAGCGTTGTTTAAAACGTTGAAAAATCTTTAAGACAGGTTTGGTCATAAGCGAGATAATAAGAATGTTTCCGACTGCGCGGCTAATATCCCAAAACAGGGACGTCGCCAGGTAGTAAGCAATATAACGTTGAAAATTTTCTGACGCACCGACGGCATGGGTAAAGGTTTGGCCCATGCCCGCACCTAAAAATGGCCAAAACCAGAGGTTCATAATAACGCCAAACAGCATGCCCCAAAAGGCGCCAAACGCGCTGAGGAGGATGACTTCAATGGGTTTGCCGCGCCAGGCAAATTTATTAACCAGAAAAGTGATTAAAACCGCACTCTGGCCCACCCAGCCGGCAGTGATCATCTGACCTGGCAACCAGGGTCCAATGCCGCCGGTAATGATTGCAGAGATCAGCAACGTCAGCACACCGATCAGGAAGCCAATCCGACTGCCAAAATAATAGCCCGAAAGAATGATCAGGAAAAATATCGGACTGAAGCCGCCCGGGCCGGGGATGGCATTTTCCAGGAAACGCAAGCCTGCATTAATAGCAGCTAAAACAGCCAAAAAGGCAATAATTTTACTATCCAACAATGAAGACTGGGCCTCAAAGATGGCGATCAAGAGGGAGATCAAGATGATCAGGCTGATCATGATTGGAAAGCTTGCTGCCTGATTGTTCGGATCACCTGCTTGTGAGAAGATGAAAGGTAAGGCCAGGCTCAACATGCCCAGAATGACAACCAGCAGATCGATGCCCAGCCTCAAGAGTCGGTTTAATTTCATTTTCTTTTGATGAGCAACCAGATGATAAGCGCGACGACTAACACGCCCAGAACCGCAATAATGATGATTGGTGTTGTTGACAATGTTTCACTTTTTGATTCGGCCGCTTTTACAGAACTCTCAGCGTCTTGCGTATAGGTTTGGACTGTGAATTTCATCGACTGGTTAACCTTTGCAGCTGAGTGGTTAAGATCATAATAACCCAGGTAAGGTTGGGCAGTGTAATTCTTCAACGGATTTGTTCCACAAATTGTATTGAGGTGGGGGACATATTCAGGCGGTAGAGAGGGAAATTGTTCCCAACTGGTTAAATACCAGGCCTCGATGCTCCCAGGGAAGACAACGGTATCACCAGCACCGGTAGAATAAAAAGAATATTCTCGTCCATCCCAATGCCAATAAGACCAGTAAAGTGTGTCATCTTTTGGGTTTGAGCGCTCCATGATAC
>JAAYKH010000067.1 GCA_012522475.1 Chloroflexota bacterium
CGATTTGCGTCAGCGACCAATTCATCGTAAGAACCATCCATATCAACATTCTTATTGCGCGATGAAAATTCATCCCTGAACCATTTAAATGCTAACCCTGAAGCTTGGGTATTTCCTTCCAAATCCCAAGCGCCTGGGATTACATGTGCAAGACAATTGTATACTTCTGAAGGGTCGTAGAACGGTTTTTGTAGAAAAACTTGAACGCCCGTTGAAGTGCCAATATTTACCATTGCAATTCCCGACTCAGTTGCGCCACATCCAACGCCAGCACATTGGCCGTCTCCACCTCCCGGGATTAACGGAATTCCTGCAGCTAGTCCAAGGTCTTCGGCTGCAGATTTTGATAGATAACCCACAACCTCATTTGCTTTCACTAATCTGGGCAGTTTCTCTATCGGGATGTTTAACCGTTGCGCTAATTCTTTGCTCCACTCCTTCTTTTCAATGACAAAGGGAAAGAAAAAAGAACCAACGGATTCATCGATTACCCAATCTTCACATCCCAACCATTTTAAAAAGATGGTTTGCTGGTTTCCAATTACTTCCGCCTGATCATAAATTTCTTTAGCTTGGTGATATAGCCATAAAATCTTCGAAACGCCTGTGATTGTAACGATCGGTTGCGCAGCAATTTGGTAATAATAGGAAGGCGTGATTTCAGCTTCTATCATTTCAACATAAGGCTTGCCGCGCTCATCCATCCAAACCATTAAATTTGTCAAAGGATTACCGTCCGACGAAATCGGTACGGTCGACCCTCGTTGAACACTTAAAACAATCGCATCGACTTTTATACCAGGGGCGATTTCACGTACACATTCAATTAATAGTTTATATGTATCAAATAAAGACTGTTCAACCCAACCCGGGTTGGGGAAGGACAGTTTTTGTTCCCGCTGCGACAACTTAATCATTTTCCCGCTTGAATCATACAATGCAGTTTTTACAGATGTTGTACCTAAGTCAATAGCCAACACTACAGGGGTTTTGTAATTCATACTTTTCCATTCAATCTTCTGGAATTAGTTTTTAAAGGGAACTATTCAGTTTCAGAGTTTTCAATATTGTTATGTTTGATCACTTTTTATTTATTAGACAGTAACTTCTTCCACAGCTATTTTATCTCAACTGATCGTTCGGGTTGGGCCATTAAATATTGTATGCTTTTCATTTATGGTTTATTCTACATGGCGGCGCTTAGTCTTGAATATCTGTTTATCTTTTCATGAATCATAACTTCGATAAAATCAGAATCACAAGTTTTA
This sequence comes from Chloroflexota bacterium, assembly GCA_012522475.1. GTDB lineage: Bacteria > Chloroflexota > Anaerolineae > Anaerolineales > Anaerolineaceae > Brevifilum. Next base: position 1,269 of record JAAYKH010000067.1, read on the forward strand.
CCCAAGGCGTTATTAATGAAATGATAGGCATGTATTTTCTTTCTCTAGCTGCTTTCCGCGAACAAAGGAACAAGACCAAGACCAAAGAGAGGAATTTAAAATTAGAAAATAATTTTACTATCTACACCAAAGGCATAACTTTTTCTATGAAATCATCATACGCTTGATAAAGAGACTCTCCCTGTTGAGGAACCACTGCAATTGTTATTTCAGTAAAAATTTTCGAACTACTTATTTCGCGAATTTTTAGAGCGACTTCGCTTGGAGTACCGGCAATAGCCAGGTTTTCATACAGTGTCTCTGGGATAAGTGGTGCACTATTTTGAGGGTCCGAATAGAATTTCTTCGTCTTGTGATCCTTTTTTTGCAAAACTTGAATCAAGCGGCTTGGTATATCAAAATCTGGCAAGATGCCCAAATATTCTAATCCTGGATAACTGGATCTTAATGCAGATATAATCTTTGGCGCTACAGCACTCTGTGCTTTTTTTCGATCAGCATTCACAGACACATCAACCCGTGCAATTAATTCAAGCGAGGAGATGCTTCTTCCAGCCTTTTTTGCGCCTTTTTCAACATTTTCCAAGCCCTTCGCGATCGCTTCAGTTGAGCATAGATTTGCTAATAAGACAATATCGGCAACTTCTCCAGCTAACCTTTGAATAAAGGGGCCGTGACCAGTGCCAATCATAATTGGTATTTTGTAAGGTGTAGGAAAGTCCAGTGGCAGGTTGTCAATGCTCTTAGTTCTTCCCGAATAAGTAACGCTTTCACCGGCCAACAACTTCCGAATAATTTCAATTGATTCTCTGATGGCCACAGCTGGTTTTTCCATTTGATAGCCGATTTCTCTCAATCCTCTACCCCCAGCACCTATGCCTAAAACAACTCTGTTCGGAGCAGCTTCAGCAAGGCTGCCAATTGAAACCGAAGTTTGCATTGGATGATGCGAAAAGGGGTCCGTTACACAGGGGCCCAATCTAATCTTACTTGTCTCTTTAGCTACGAGTGTTAATGCGACGTAGCAATCTCTGAAAAATTTTTCATCGGGATACCAGAATGAAGAAAACCCTGATTGCTCAATTCTCTTTGCAATTCGAATCATCTCGTCAAAAGAAATATTTGAAGGAATTAACCCTCCCCAATTAATCATTTTTACCTTTCTGTTCAATTAAAAAATGCACCTAAGTTTTGTGAATTATCTCGTTGAATAAGCAATTGTTAAAACAATGCTCCACAAATAAATAATGCTTTGCTTGATAGCACTGTAATATTAATGACGTTTATTTTACAGCACCCTCTGCTAAACCGCTGACAATATATTTTTGCATCCATATGAAAATAATCATCAACGGTAAAGTTGCAAGCATGCCAGTTGCCATTAGCCCAATAAAATCAATATGGTATTGTCCAATATTTTCGGCAATTTTTAGTGTGACCAGCTGTTTTTCAGGAGAGCGTATAAAAGTTACTGCAAACAGGTACTCGTTCCATGACAGGAGGAAAATAAATGCAAACGTTGCGACGATGCTTGGCGTGATGGTTGGTAAAATAATCTTGAATATTCCTTGCAATCGTGATATGCCATCAATCCAAGCAGCCTCTTCAAGATCTACAGGAAGGGCGTCTAAAGTTGATTGAAGCATCCAAACCGCAAAAGGAAGATTTATTAAAGCATTTAAAAACACGATGGGGATGAGAGAATCATAAATATTTAACAGACCTGCCAGTTGAAAAATTGTAATCGCCAGAATCATGCCGGGGTACAATCGAATTATCAATAATAAGAATTTTAACTGGTGTTTTCCCTTGAATTGGAAACGTGAGAAGCCATATCCAGCCAGCAATGCAAGAATAATGTCGATTAACGCTGAACTTCCCGAGACAATAATACTATTCCGAAATGCAACAAGTATTGATTTATCTTTGAAGAGTTTTATGTAGTTAATTATTGTGTATTTTTCAGGAAGAATGCCATAGTAAAAAGTTTGGGTGGGGTTCCTGAACGAGTTTAAAAACATCCATACAATTGGGAGTAACCACCCAATGGTAATAACAATAACAAGGATATTTAACAACTGATGTCTGAGCTGTTTATTATATTTCGAAGGCTTTATCATAATTCCGATTGTCCTATTTATCTGAGCGCATAAGTGACAAAACAATAACAGACAAAACAGCAGATAATGCTAATAAAACAATACCAACAACACTGGCTTTATTCCAATTGAGGCTTTGAAATGCAAGTCTGTATGTATAAGTTGCCAACACTTCTGTAACGCGAATAGGGCCGCCTTGGGTAGCAATCCAGATTAAATCGAAATAAGCCGCATTAACGACAAGGCTGTAAAGTGTAAATGTAAGCATAACATCTCGTATATGTGGCATGACAATGTACAAAATTTTTTGAATTCCATTTGCACCGTCTACCTCAGCTGCCCAAATCAATTCGTTATCCAATGTTTGTAAATTTGCTAAAATCATTAACATATAATAGGGCGTATATTGCCACACATTAATGATGATGATTGATAATAATGCATAATCAACTGAACCCAAGGGCGTAAAGGTTCCTTTCCATCCGAAACTTGCAAGAATCTTTGCAATAGGTGAAATCAATGGATGCCCCCACAATTGTGTAAGAATTGCAACAACAGACGGACTGATCACCCAGGGAAGCAAAATCAATGATCGGGAAACTCTTTCGACAGTTTGATTTAATTTAGAATTTAATAAAAGGGCTAAAGCCAAACCTAACCCCATGTGGCCAATTACCCCAAAGAAGGTAAATATTAATGTTTGCTTGAACGCAGTATGAAAGTGAGGGTCCTTAAACGTCTCAACAAAGTTATCAATTCCAACAAACGTTATTTCCTGAGTTCGACGATTGAGCCGATGCATACTCATATCAAATATTTTGAAAGTTGGGTAAATCGTTAAAAACAAAATCAAGATAACCGTAGGTGCAATAAATAGATATCCTTGGTTTATTCTATTGGAGCGGGTCTTCCTACGATTATTGTTTTTTGCAAGGCTAATTGACCGATGCATTTTTCATTTCTTTCTCAATTATTCTGCAGTCGGAAAGAATCCGACTGCAGAATAGTCTAGTTAATCGATCTGAGTCAGTGGTTTACAGAAGGTTATTCTGTCCAGAGGGCCCACCAGTTTTCAGATTGCCAATCTCTTAGCACGGCATTCCATTCCTCAGCAGCACCATTCAATGCTTCCTCAGGTGTCTGAACCCCAAGATATGCTGATTGGATATAGCTTCTTAAGGTCCCTTCCAAGTTAGCGTTGTCAGGATAGTTCGATAATGGCCAAACCTTGTAATTATCCAGCATATAAGCAACGGTTTCGTTTTCTGGATCAGCTAAGAAATCAGGATCATTCAACACAGCCCAGTTTCCAGGCACAAAGTCGGCTGCAATTGCCCATCTTTTCATGATCTCATCAGAGGTTAGGAATTTCAAAAATTCCCACGCCTCTTCGGGGTGCTTGGTCTTTGAGGCCATGCCGAGGCCTGTACCACCATTATCAGTGCTCGATGCGGTGTGTGAAGGCATGGTTGCAATAGTGATGTTGGCTTCGGGATGCGGTGCACGGATGAAGCCCAACCATAAGGATGCGTCAATCCACATCGCAGCTTTGTCTGAAACCAGTAAATCAACACAGGTGTTGTTCGATGCAGTGGTGGTTCCTGGTGGTACAACACCTTCTTCAATCAAATGTATCATAAATTGAAGGGCTTCTTCACCTTCAGGCGAATTGAAACCTGCCAAACCCTCATCATTAATCATCCTGCCGCCAGCAGAAAATAGGAAGGGGTAGTATTGTGCATCAGTACCATGTGATTCTGCCGACCCCGAAATACAGTAACCATACTCATCTTCATCTTCATTGGTTAACAATCGTGCAGTCTCTAAGAAATCATCCCATGTCCAATCATAGGGCGGAACATCCAGACCAGCCTTCTCAAACATGTTGAGATTCAAAATTACAGTAACGGGTGAAACTCGATATGGAACACCATAAAATGACCCGGCAAATGCATTAAAGTCCCAGGAGGTCTTAGCATATGAGTTAAACCATTCTTCGCCTTCCTGTTCTATAAAGGGTGCCAGATCATAAGCAAGGCCATTTGAAGCAGCGCCAACAGTCCAGTATGTCATATAAACATCTGGTGGGTTTCCTGCCTCGGTCGTCAATGCAAGTTTTGTATAGGTGTCACCAGCTGGCACATTATCAACCACAACTTTGATCCGATCCTGCATGTTATTAAATTCTTCAACAAATTCCAGATCAATTTCGTGTGCTTCTGCTTGACGCATGTAGACAATTTCTACGACTTCTCCTGGCGCTGCATCTTCGCCAGCAACTGGTTCTTCAACCACGTCTTCTGCTGGCTCATCAACTGCAACAGGCTCTTCGACTGGTGCTATTGTGGGTTGGCAGCCAGCTATCATCATACTTAAGATGATAATCGTTGAGCTCAGGATCAATAAAATATTCTTTTTCATGAGACTTCTCCTTTTATTGTTTTTTAGGGTTTTCTTTATTTTATTTTTTCGTTAATATTTTAATCTATTCGAATAGCAATCCTTCCTTCTAGCGGTTACTTGCGCACAATCTATCAGTCAAAAAGAAATTTTCCTTTTTCCATCACTTTTTCGCCATCAAGATAAATCGCGCCTTCTTCTCTTAAATCCTTGATGATGTCCCAGTGTATAGCGGACTGATTGATTCCATTGTTTTCTTTATACGCACGACCAAGCGCTAAATGAATCGTTCCGCCTATTTTTTCATCGTACAAGATGTCATACACAAAACGATCAATACCAAAATTTAGCCCAACGCCAAATTCACCCAATCGTTTTGCCCCTTCATCAACTGCGAGAATTTGCTTCAACAAATCTTCATTTTTCTCAGCTGTTGCTTTTACTACTTCGCCCTTGCGGAATTCCAGGCGTATTCCTTCGACCAAGCGTCCGACATAAACGCCAGGGAATTCAAAATAAATTGTTCCTTCAGCGCTATCATCAACGGGAGCTGTAAATAGCTCTCCATCAGGCATGTTCAGCCGCCCATCAGCGACCTCGTAAAGCCTGCCCTTGGTTGAAAAAGTGATGTCTGTTTCTCTACCCGTGATCCGAACAGTCTCAGCTGCTTGAAACTTTTCATTGATCTCATACCAACGTTGTGCATCTTTCTCCCAATCGCGTAAAGTCGCATTGAAGAAAAAGTCCATCATTTCTTCATAGCTGGTACCGGCTTGCTGAGCAAAAGATTCATTTGGCACTCTTATCAGGAGCCATCGTGTCAGATCATTACGTAATGCAGAAATTCTCCCCATCGATTCTTTGTGGCTGGCAATTACTTTTGCATCGATGTCAGAAAATTCATTTGGGTTCCTGGCACCGCGCAAGCCAATATAAACATCAGCCCATTCCATCCCTTTTTCTTGCATTTCACAAACCCAGGCGACTTGTTCTTCATCACCGTGTTTCATCAGGTCTCGTTCAAGATATGCTGATTGAAACTCAACAAATGGCAAACCGCCTGCTTTTACAGCCTCTGCATAAATGGCTTTTGCCAGGGGGAATGTTTCGGTTTCCATCATCGTAATCAGAACACGATCACCACGTTTAACCTGGGTTGAATAATTTACAATTATCTCTGCTAACTGATACCAGCGATTATCGATCATTTTCTTCACCTCTCTGTTTAAGAATTCTAATCATCTATAACGTTCAATTGTGTTTTTAACCAACGACTCACTCTTTGAGTCTTAACAAACTCTTCTATCAGGTCAAGATTAAATTGCCCGCGTTCAGTTATGTAACCCGTGATATATTTTGCGGGTGTTGTATCAAAAAAACTTCCAAAAATTTCAATGCCCTGTACATTCTCATTCAAACCTAAATCATTGAAGGAATAAGGGGTCATATTTAAAGAATGGGTCGAAAATGGAAGGATTTTATTAGTGTCTGCAATAATATAGACAGGAACCGAATGCGTTTTACAAAACGTTGCCGCTGGATAAACACCGACTTTGCCTACAACCGAGCCATCTAGACTGATAATTTCTGCACCCGATAGCATCACATCGACCTTGTCAAGCAAAGCTGGAAATCCAATATCAATTGTTAAATAGGTTTTCACACCAATTTCTGCCAATTTTTGGGCTGTCACCCAACCGTCATTATTTGGGCGCGATTCGGTTACATAAACACTTTGTATGTATTCTCTTTTGTGTAATTCCAGCAAGACACCTAACAATGTTTCCGACAAAGTATGTGTGTAAATTCGAACTGGTTTAGGCAACACCGGAATAAGATGTTCAGCGATCTGTTTGTGGATATTTAATAATGGTGCTTGCTTTCCAAACGAAGCCAGTCGATTCTCTACTGCCTTCACACTTTCAGATTCTGCAAGGCCGTTTTCCAAGACCACCATAACCTGGTTGATAATATTCAATGGAGGGCCATAAGGTGGGAGCGCTGCCATGAGCTCCAAGCAAACTGCTTGGACAGAATCGGCTAACTGGGACAAATTATCAACCTGACTTTTTTCAACAAAGTCAATCAACGTGTTCAGAATTACCCGTCCACTATGAGCAGCATGCAACTCTAACCGTTGGAGTTGTTCAACCAAGTCCTGAATGTTTTGATCGGTATTCAAGTGCTACAACCTTTCGTAAGCCCAATCGGGGATCAACTCATTGATACGTTTGCTAAGTTTCATATTCCAGATTACATTTACACAAGCCGAGGGGTGGATTGGGCCTAATTCTGTCACAATCGCTGTGATTAATCCGGGCGGGGTTTTGTCAAATAAACCGCCAGTGACCTTGACACCCTGTGGACAGGGTTTATCACCAAAGATTTTGCTTGTTTCTACAGCCATACTCCGGTATGGCAACCCCAGCAATGTTGCTGTATCGAATTTGAGAGAATCAGACACAAAGTAAAATGGCACACCCAGTTCACGGGCAGCAAGCGCAGCTAAATATGTACCTGCTTTATTAAAGACTGACCCATCTGCACCAACAGCGTCAACACCTGCAAACACAAGATCGCTTGTCCCAATCAGTTCCGCCATGCAGGCATCAATACTAACCTCAACGGGGATCTCACTTTTACGCATTTCATCGACCGTCCAAAGCCCTTCATTATCTGGGCGTGCTTCCGTAACAAGAACGGTGAATTTTTTTCCTTTTTCTTTTGCCTTACGAAGTAATTTCCAGATTGTGGAGCTCATGCTGAACATAAACACTCGATCACCATCATTAATCAGCTCAGCACCAATTTCTGAAATTTTTTCTAACGCATTCTCAATAAAGCTATCGAAGTCTGCTTTTGTTTTTGTCAGGTTTTGTTTGGCTTTCTCGACACTGGCTTCAAGTTCAATATCATTTTCAACAGACCCTAATACCATATGCAAAACATTGATCGGTGGAGCAAAAGATGGGCAGACTTTCATGACCGCATATGCAGCCTGATCTAGCTCAGAATATAGGTCTTTGAGTGTTTCAGCGTGGCTATCCGCTGATACCTTAGCCATCGCATCCATTACTTCTCGAGCTGTGTCAACTGCTCCACCAATAACATCACGGACAATGCGATCGGTCACTAATTCAACTTCTGGATGTAGTTTTTTCATCTTTGTCGATAATTCTCCTTATCATTGTCTTAATTTTTCTTCTATATATTTTCACTTTAGTCATCAACTCAGTCACTCTGGATTTATCTGCTTTGTTTCAGGTTTTGCCATCTGTTGCCAGAGCAATGCTTGATATCTCTTGAATTGAAAAATCACGTTACAATTTATCTTTAAAAGGCAGGTACTTAATCATCCGATCATCTTGATTTGAAGCAGAAAAATAGCTATGGAAGACTATATTGACTTTCGGGGTATCTATTGGCAACGTTAATGTTTTAGCGCTTTTAATCAATGCCTGTTTTTGCAGAACTTCATCTATATCATATTTTTACACGTCAGATATGTCAACGCCTTTCCCAGCACCAAAGCACTTAACCGACTCCCATTTCGCTTTTTTTCACAATAAGCTGACGGCAATATTCCATAGGGAGCGTTTCCAGATCTGTTCAGACGTTTGAATTCGATATTCACATAGTAAATGGATTTGTTTGATTTGTCAAGGTTCAGACATAGAGGGGGTGGAGAAAGCGGTGAATCTCTTATTTTGTTTTTATAATGCAGCAATCTTTGTTAATACGCAAGAAAATATTAACAGTCGCAAGACAAAATAATGACCCTGAATCTCAGCAAATGGCTCGTAAAGCTGCTAAGTGGATGTCTGAATTGGAATGGATTTAAAAGGTTCTGAAACCAACGCAAAGCGATATAGCACGTTCTCAAAGAAATTTAATGCAAAACACGCGCTTGGTATTATTGTGTAAGAATCTAACTTTCACAAAACAGAGTTAATTCTTCTCCACTATAAGATTAATTGCTAATCCAGCTTTTTTTGTAAATTGAGTTTTCCCTTCAACAATAACAGTATGAATATTTCTAAGGTCGGATATCCGCTCTAAAGGATTACCATCAACTATTAATATATCGGCATACTTTCCGACCTCCAGAGTGCCGATCATATTTTCCACACCACAAACTTTTGCCCCATTTTTTGTGGCTGCCTGAACGGCGGTTACTGTATCTAAGCCGTAGTTAACAAGGCGTTCTATTTCACTTTGCATAGCGCCAACTTCGCCACGTCCGTCAGGGCCAATTGCAAACCTTACTCCAGAATTAAATACACGGTGATACCATTCTTTTAAAATATCTTTTGCATTTGGGTAGGCATCATCAGCAAAGCCACCCTCAAACCACCAACCACCTGTAACGACAAGGTCAATGTCTTCTGATTTCATTAACTTGAAGTCTTCTTCTGTAAACCAAATGCCATGGTCTAAAGTATCTATACCAGCATCCACTGCCCATTTAAATCCGGGCGATTGGCTGGACATAATATGCGCTGTCGCCTTCTTGCCGTGGAAATGTGCTTCTTTAATAGCAGTTGCTAACTCTTCCTTAGAAATGTAAGTTTGCTGAGGATTGGTGTTACACAACCCCAGCAGCTCTCCCCCAATGAATATTTTTATCAGGTCAACCCCTCTCCGGAGGTTAGTACGGACAAATTTTCTAACCTCTTCAACACCATCACACGTTGGAATTCCGGGATAAGTTATCCAAGCGTAGCTCGTCACGACCCATGGCCCGCTAACGAGTATTCTTGGCCCAGGAAAAAGCTCTTTCTGGAAAGCGTGCCGATAGTCCAAATCGACAAATCTGACGTCTCCACAATTTCTAACAGTAGTAACACCACTGATTATACTATTAATTCCGCTTTTTATCCCTCGAATTGCCAACTCGCCATCACTTCTATTTAAGAGGGTTTCTTGTTCAATTGGCGTTTCGTTTTCAAAATAACCCCAAGACAAATGGTCATGAGCATTAATCAAACCAGGCAATACAAATCCCCCTTGAGCATCAATCACCTCAATATCTTCTGTAATGGTGATGTCATCTTCTTTTCCAACATAAGAAATGGTCTTACCTTCGATTAAGACCGCACCCTGGGTAATGGTGGAAGAACCAACACCATCAAATACTGTACAATTAATGATTGCTTTTGTGGTTTTCATGTCTACTCCTCAGGCTAAAAATAGTGGGGTTGAGAATTTGCAAGGTTATATACTTTGTTTATTAAAAACCTAATGGTGTACCTTTGTAAATAGACAGATACAAGTTTTTAAAAACAGAATTCTACAAGCCTTCTTCCTCAAATCTACACGGGTTATTTATCCAGTAATGCAATGAGCGTTGGCAAATAAAAGAATCTGATGAAGAAGACCTTATTCAAACTTTGTCTGTTCATATGAATCACCAATAATAAGTTTTAAACTCTTGTGCTATAGAAGAGAGATCATTTCTTATAAATCTGCAATTGGCATTGACCAATGCGGGAAGCACAAGGTTGAGGTGAAACAGGCCAAACTCTATGATGCAACATGAAGGAGTGAGTTTCAACAAACCATCAAGGAAAGAGGTTATTTCCTGTAGAGGAGTGGCAATCAATAAACAAAACAGCCCGACTAAAGCCTGGTTTGTGCGGCATTTTTATATGCCCATGATCGACAGAGCATTGAACATATTCGCTTCAGCAGGCAAATTTGTACGCTGACGTAAGTTATACGAGCAAGAGATAGTTTATTTGATCGCGCCCAGGCTCAAGCCTTTTACAAGATAGTTCCTAAATGCAACCGATAGAATTAAGACTGGAATAATCATAACCATCGCCGCTGCCGACAATTCGCCCATAAGGTCCCCACGTTGGGTTAAAAAAGCGC
>JAAYKH010000068.1 GCA_012522475.1 Chloroflexota bacterium
CTATATACAGCTGGCCAGAACGTACGGCTTGCCGCCGATGATCCCGCGCCTGACGCCCGAGGAATTAATGGCCCAGAGCCACGCTGACCTCGATACAGCCATGTTGATGGTTGGGATGATTATGGCCTTGGAAGAGATGGGAATCCCTCTGCTGGATGGTCTGAGCGGAATGCCGCTGGACGATCCCAGCGACCGCCTGGAGAAGGTCAAAGCCACATTGGGCGCGGTCAAGCCCGGGTTGACGCATTTTATCATTCACCCCGCCAAGGATACCCCCGAACTGCGTGCCATCACCCCATCCTGGCCCAGCCGGGTGGCAGATTATGAGACCTTTACTAGTGAAGCCGTCCGAGATTTTATTCGGGCGGAGGGCATCCAGGTGATTGGTTACCGCGCTGTGCAAGCGTTAATGCCAGAGATTAATTAACAAACTCGCAAAAACGATAAGGGAGAACACATGACTGAGAATACCTCACCACAACCGGTCAAATTTAATTTTAGTTATAAATTTACCTGGGGGCTGGCGGCACTGGGCACCTCGCTGATTTCAGGGATCTATGGCGGATTGCTGACCATCTTTTACCAGGATTACCTGGGCCTGGATGCAAAATGGATTGGCATCGCGGCTACAATTTATGCCCTGTGGAATGCGTTTAACGACCCACTGTTTGGCTATATCACCGACAGCACACGTTCGAAACATGGGCGACGCATTCCCTATATGCGATTTACAGCGCCCTTCCTGGCGTTAACTTTCATCCTGGTGTGGTTTGCGCCGCCTCAGTCCGGACAGCAAGCTCTGTTCTGGTGGATGCTGATCACCATGCTGCTCTATGATACTTTTTACACGATCATTGGGCTGGTGTATTCTGCCCTGTTGCCCGAAGTCACTGAATCCGATGCACAGCGCAACGATTTGCAGATCTCCAGTTCGCTGTTTGGTATGCTGGGCACCCTGTTGGGTTTCCTGATCCCGGATATGGTCAGGCCAAAAACGGCAGGCGATTCTTTTGTCCCCCTGTATATCGCCATGATCGCCGTGGGCGTGGTGGGCATGCTGTTGATATTAATCACATCTTTTAAAGTCAAAGAACGCCCCGAATTCACCGTGGTTGATGATCCACTACCAATCATGGAGGCCATTAAGTTCACTTTTACCAGCAAATCCTTCATTGTCCTGGTGGCAGAGAATTTTATGTCTATCTTGATGAGTTCATTACTCTTGGGATCAATCTTCTACCTGGCAGATTATGTCCTGCGCTGGCCGGCAATCCAATTGCTGGCCTGTTTGTTCGTGCCGCTGATTATTGGTATTCCCTTAACCTCCCTATTTCGTAAGCGGTTAGGTGTGGTTGCCGCACAGCAGGTTCTGTTGGTTCTAGCAGGGGTGTCCTTGGTTGCAATTGCGATTGTCCCGCCCTTCTTGATCCCAGTATGTATTGCCCTCGCCGGCCTGGGTTTAGCCGGGCCGCAGACGCTGACAAACATCTTGTTTGCCCAGGTTGCAGATGAGGACGAGATCCGCTCGGGGGTGCGTCGTGAGGGCGCGTTTTTCGGCGTTAATGCTTTGATCACCAAACCAGCCCAATCGATTGCTATCTGGATCATCCCTTTTATTCTAGACCAGTCTAACTTTGTAACCCGTGCATCGCAAATGGGTGAAACTTTCCTCAACCAGCCTCCAGAGGCTATTCTAGGTATTAAAATCTTCAGCGGAGTGATCCCAGGCTTGGCCTGCTTGTTGGGTGCACTGCTGCTTGTGTGGTACCCACTGAAGAAAGATTACCTGACGCAAGTACAAGAAGAAGTCTTGCGTATGCATCAGGAAAAGCGGGATGCACTGGAAAAGCATTTATCCAGTATACAGCAAGAGAATGCATAGCAAGTTAATTGAAAACGTAAGTATCCGGTACAACTAAGCGGACGAATGTTTTCATAGTCATGATGTAGGCGTCAGAATAGATTTATAAATAGGAAATTTCCGCGATTGGCGACCAAGCCGTCAGTTGCTGACCCACCACGTACATATTAAAAAACCAGGGCGAGGTTTTCCTCGCCCTTCATCATTTTCGTTAGTTAATTAGTCTTCTTCCTCTTCTTCAGCCAGCGCCTCATCGAATAATTCATCAAGCGCTTCAAGTTCTTCGTCATCAAATTCGTAAGTTTCAACTTCAACACCAGCGAAGAGGTTCACAATCCAGCCAATACCAAACAGAAGTGCGGCATAGATAACGTACTGCCCGAAACTGTTTAAATGGAAGCTGATAATATCAAACAGGCTGTCTTTGATAACAACCTGCCCCATGGAAACCAGATCGGAGATATAGCGGAAGGAATGATTGGCTGACCAAACAGCAAAGATAAACAGCAACGCAGCCAGAATATAGAAAACGAGGCTAATAACAGGTAATTTTTTATTGATCATTTAAACCATCTTTCTGTTAACACTTATTTACTTTATTTTGATCATGAAACAACGGTTGATTCACAACTCAATGGATTATACACCATTAAAAACTAATGGGTTAAAAGGATAGAAAACCGGGAGTTGGAAACTAAAACTCCGGGTTGCTTTTATAAGAATAAGAAACAGATTAATTCTAAGTTGAGAAATCAACTTTAAAGAACAACCGGCTGACCGTTCTGGCGGGTCGATTCGAATAAGGCCTGGATGGACCGCATATTGCCCAGGGCATCTTCAATTGGGAACGTCGGCGAACCACCAGCGATACTGCGCATGAAGTCCTCAGCCATGAGGGTGTAGATGTTCGCACCTGCAAAGGTATACACATTGCGGTTTCCTGCTCCCAGTTGTTCAATTAATGGTGCATCTTCCACGCCGATATTAAAACTATTTGGGATTTCAAGGTATCCATAGGTGCCTGCCAGCAGGCAGCGCTGGCGACTTTCCTGGTTCATGGCACAATCGAAATGCGCTAGCAAACCATCACCAAAATTTAACAAACCAACCAGTTGGTTGTCTACACCGGTTGAAGCCCGGTATAAGCGCGCTTGGACAGTTATCGGCTCGCGTCCAGCCATAAGACGACTGATGTTGACGCAGTAACAGCCCACATCCATCAACGCCCCGCCACCCATCTCGGGTTGGAAGCGGATATTTGTTGTATCTTCCATACGATAGGTAAAAGCGGTTTCGATCGTTTTCAGGTCACCAATGACACCATCCAAAACCATCTGATGGGCAGCCAGGATCCGCGGGTGATAGCGATACATGAAAGCTTCCATCAGCTGGACCCCGTTAGCCCTGGCAGCAGCAATCATCTCCTGGCATTCTACAACATCCAACGCCAGGGGTTTTTCACACAGGATATGCTTTCCTGCTTCAGCGACCCGGATGGTCCAGAGTTTGTGCAGGTGATTGGGGAGTGGGATATAAACCGCATCAATCTCCTGATCTGCCAGCAGGGCTTTATAGCTGCCATAAGCCCTGGGAATGTAAAAACTTTCAGCAAAAGTACTGGCTTCTTCTAAGCTGCGACTGGCAACGGCCACAACTTCGGCCATGGCAGAATCTTTTAATGCCGGGACGACGGCTTTTCGCCCAATTTGAGCTGTGCTTAAAATTCCCCAACGGATTTTTCTTTCCATTGAAATCCTTTCTGTCGTTGTTGGTTTCACATTAATTTTTTGTTTATTTTTTATCTTGAGCTGGTTCCGTACGTTTGAACAGGAACCCCAGGCCAATCAGCGTTGCCAGGCTAAGCAGAATAATCCAGGGACGCTCCAGCATCCACAACAAAGCGGTGAATGCCGTTCGCAGGCTTCTCACCCGATTGACGTTGCCAGGGATAGGCGGGGTTTGGTCCCAATCGAAGGTGTTGAGCCTGGTCAGAAAGTTCTGTGCTACACACCCCTCCAGGCTGAAGATGTGAATAGGTTTACCGTGCATCACGCACAACCTCAGGTCGCGGGTAAATTCTTCCCAGGAGAGGGGTTCCGTTTGGAGTTCGCTGGTCAGGTCAACGCCGCCGCCAGTGACGCCCACACCGACGGAATCGGCCTCAGGAGCATAACTCCACAGGATAGCATCACCCTGGGGGCGGAAAAAGCTGGAATAGAGCATCAGCACCTCATGATCGGTGTTCAGGTCGACCAGTCCAAGGGCGCGCTGCAAAACAGAAGACTGGGCTCGGCGCTCGTCAATGATGAACGGGAATTGGTAGCTTTTTACTGTGTAGCCATCGACACGAATTCGGTTGACCAGGGTTTGGTAACCCAGCTGGGCGCGGATAATCCGCTTTTTATCTGCAAATCTTTTTAATGTACGCGTCAGAAAACCCCACCTATCAACACTTTTGAAAAAGGCACGGGCTTCGTTGATATCCAATTCAATATCCAACCCAACCCCAGCCCATTCCAGCCCGTGTTCATCTGTCCAGGCCTTGAAAACTTCATAACAGGCTGCTGCTTTGGTGTGATTGTCGATATTGAACCAGTAGCCCTCTTCTTCGGGGAGCAATAACCAGGCGACCACGGGCACACCAGCTTTGTTCAGCCGTTTTACCAGCTCGGTACGCGTTTTTGAGTGGTCCAATATTCCCAGGCTGAGGGTTGCATTGAGTGCTTTTAGATTGTCAATTACAAAACGACCGTCGAACAACTTTGCCAGGGGTTCGGGTTTTAATTCACAAAAAAAAGCGAGTTGTGGTTGAGTCATATGCCTGAATCCCCATAATTAAATAGAACCGAAATATGCCCGGCTTTCAAAAGTTGATGATCAATCCTCCGGAAATGGCGGGATACAACCAGCATCCATAAGCACATCGGTGGCAGCCTGGGCCGCACCGATCAGGACTTCGGCCCGATCCAGCAATTGTTCATAGCTTCGTTGAACCTGGGCCAGGCCCTGTTTTTGCGCCTGGACGCCGACAGCAGCTGCCTGCAGGGGGTAGATGGCCATCTCGGTCATCAGGGGCAAAATCCGATCCGCATCCAGATCGGCTTTGCCCCAATCGGCCAGAGCGCCCGCGGCTGCAAAGCACATCTCATCGGTGATGGTACTGGCACGCACGTCCAGTGCACCGCGGAAAATGGCCGGGAAGCATAACGAGTTATTGACCTGGTTGGGAAAATCCGAACGTCCGGTGGCAACGACGGCCGCTCCAGCAGCCTTAGCCTCCCAGGGCCAAATTTCCGGCACGGGGTTGGCACAAGCAAAGACGATTGGATCGGCAGCCATACTTTTAATCCACTCCGGCTTGATAACCCCGGGCCCAGGCGCGGAATAAGCGATGACCACATCAGCATCAGCCATAGCCTCGGGGATTCCTCCATCCACTTTAGCCGGGTTGGTACTCCGGCTTAGGTCCCAAGCCGGAGAAAAAGAGGGGATATCTTGCCTATGTTGGCCGAGTGTGCCGCCCTCATCGACAACGATGGTTTTTGTAGGGTCAATTCCCCAGGCAAACAATAACCGGGCAATGGCTACGCCGGCTGCACCTGCGCCGATTAATGCCAGCCGAATTTGGGTTTTGTCTTTGCCCACCACCGCGAGCGCGTTCATCAATCCCGCCAGGGTGACGGTGGCTGTGCCCTGTTGATCGTCGTGCCAGATGGGAATATAAGCTGCCTCGCGCAAACGGCTCAGGATTTCGAAACATTTTGGCTGGGCGATATCCTCCAGGTTGACCCCGCTAAACCCGGGTTGCAGGTTCAGCACCGTTTGAATGAAGTCATCGGGATCTCTGGCATCAAGCACGAGGGGAATCGCGTCGACGCCGCCCAGATATTTAAACAGCAGGCTCTTGCCCTCCATCACAGGCAGGCTGGCCTGCGGTCCGATATCCCCCAGGCCGAGCACGCGCGAGCCATCGCTGATCACCGCGATGGTGTTGCCGATGTTGGTCAGCTCGTAGGCCTTTTCAGGAGATGCGGCAATGGCCTGGCAGGGCGCCGCCACACCGGGCGAGTACCAGATTGAAAAATCCTCCATGCCGCGCACCGGGCATTTTAGCTGGGTGGTTAGTTTGCCGCGGTAATAGGCATGGCTTTTCATGGCCAAAGCGGCGGGTTTTTGTGCGCTTTCTAATAGTGCGCGAATTTCATTTTCGTTGGGGGCACCCTGGGACATAAGTAATCCTTTCTGTGGGCAAGAATTTGATCCGGTTGCAGTTAACCCGGGATACTGCGGACTGTGAATTTATTTTACCATTGTGGGGCGAATGAAGAGTGGTGAATGCCTTTGTTTTATGGTCTCACAAACATACCCTTTAACCTTCAGTTTGTTGTTTAGTAACAACACTGCTTGACAGGCCGCAGCCTGTGTGTTAAAAGTATGGCACCTTGGTGTTGGCCAACGCCAGCGGTTTGGAGTCCGATGAAACTTATCCAAGTCATCCCCACTTATAACGAAGCACAAAATCTACCAATACTGGTTTCGGCGTTGTTTTCGCTGAAGATCCCCAACCATCACATTCTGGTGGTGGATGATAACAGCCCTGATGGTACGGGCCAGGCCGCTGAGGTACTGAAGAAGGATTACCCGGACCAATTGTACGTCCTGCACCGGGAGGGCAAAGCCGGGCTGGGCAGGGCTTATATTCAGGGCTTTCGGTGGGCGTTGGATAAGGGCGCCGATGTGATTGGCATGATGGACGCAGACTTCAGCCATCCGCCGGAACGATTGCCTGCCCTTTTGAACGCTCTGACCACAGCCGATGTGGTTATTGGGTCGCGCTATGTCGCCGGCGGGGGTGTTGACCGGGATTGGCCGATTTGGCGTAAGGCGCTATCCTGGTTCGGGAATGCCTATGCCCGCACAATTTTGGGCTTACCAATCAGCGACACAACGGGCGCGTACCGGTTGTGGCGTCGATCTGCTCTGGAAGCGATCCCTTTTGAAGGGTCGCGTTCGAACGGATATGTATTTATTGTTGAGCTGGCTTATCTGGCGACATTGGCCGGGTTGTCTTTTGTGGAAGTGCCAATTTATTTTGCTGAACGCACCCGGGGAGATTCAAAAATGTCGTTGCGCATCCAGGTTGAGGCAGCGACCCGGGTCTGGCAGTTAAGGCGCTATTATCGTGCAAAAACCGTGATTGATAGGCAGGAGATGAAGGAAACAGGCGACCGGACCATCGAGCCTTAAGACACCGGCGCTGACCGCACTGGTGAAGCGCGCCCCTCTCAAATGCTCCCGGAAATAGCGTCAATAAATCATCGTCTGCAGGGAAAACTGTTCCCACAATTGCTTATCGAGCTGGAAACTCAAGCGGCGGAAGCTGTCTGAACTCTGTGCTGAAAACGGATACTTGGCTGCCAGTTCCCCGCTTTCTATTTCCCGTCTAGTTTAAGTTTTAGTGACGGCCTTTACCAACCGTATCCAATCCTCGAGAGAAAGATCTTCTGGGCGGTGGCTGGAATCAATTTCAGCTGTTTCTAAATATGTGTTTAACGACTCGCCCAAAATTGGTTTGAGCGAGTTTCGCAGCATCTTGCGCTTCTGATTAAAAGCCGCATGGGCTAAAGAAAACAGCTGGTGGATTTCAGCACCCGACAACTGGGGCTGGTCGTACACTTCGATCACCAGCACGCTGGAATCAACCTTTGGTGGGGGGTAAAAACTCCCAGCGGGGATATGGCTGGCAATCCTGGCTTTGCCATATACCTGCACCGAAAGGGAAAGCAAGCTCATCTTTTCGTCGCGAGTAAGGATACGTTCAGCCACCTCGCGTTGCATGGTAAGCACGATTCTTTGTGGCTTTACCACGGCTTCCAGCAGGTGCCGGATCACTGCCGAGGTGATGTAGTAAGGGATATTAGCTACGACTAGGTAACCATCCTCTGAAAACAGGCTTTCCATAGGTAGGGTTAGAATATCACCCTTCACCAGGCGCACATTGTCAAAGGATGTCAGCACTGTTTCCAGGGCCGGGTACAGGTGATCGTCAATCTCAATCGCGGTCACGTGCTCGGCATGGGTGGCTAAAATACGAGTCAGGTTGCCCAACCCAGCGCCAATTTCTAAAACGTGATCAGATGGGGCAACCTGGGCATCACCAACGATCTTCAACAGGGTGTTGTGATCGGCCAGAAAGTTTTGCCCGAGAGATTTTTTCGGTCGGATTCCAAACCTTTTCAACAGGCTGGGGACGTGCAGGGGTTCTAAGGCCATGGCAATACCGCCGGGTACCAACTGGGGACAGGGGTTAGAAAATACATGGTTGTCCAGCCAGCCCAGTGTTGGTAATCTGCTTCTGAAAAGCCCAGGTCAATCCAGTAGTGGCTGAAATACAGGCCGCCGCCACCGATATCAGCGATGGCGCCGTGCCCGTAACCCTTAACGAAAACAGACTGCAAGCGCATCATGTTGTACCAGTTGCGGGTTACGCCAATGATGCCCTTCTGTAAGAGCAACCCGCTGGCGGTGCGGTCATTACACACGCCCTCTCCTAAACCCAAACGGCAGGGCGAAAAGGAGGTAGCGTAAACACTGATCTTGCGCCAGTATTCAATTTCCTGTCCATCCACAACTTCTGTACGCACTTCAACCTTTGAACCATAGCCAAGCACGCCGTCTGTTGCCTGGCTGGCCTGCCAGGATTCCGGCGCGTCACGCCAGACTTCTTCGCCGTTGGCATAGCGAATCCGCTCCCGGCTGGCATAGATACCTGTTCGCCCGGGGGTTACCACGGAAACCTGGTCTAAAACCGTATTGGGGTCTTCAATGTATTCGTTTTCATAGGGGACTTCATCTTTGAGGATGACGATTTGTTCCTCAACCCGCACCACCGCAATTTCTCCATCATCAGGAATGGGCTCATCTTCTGCAGGGCGAGTGTAGTCCAGATTCTGCAAAGAGAGACCAAGGTCTGTCAAGGCTTCACTGACGGTCGTGGCGGCGGTTAATCCGCTCAGTTCTGCCTCACCGAAATGGACGCTCACCAGGCGCGCTCGACGGAGGGTTACATTTAATCCATCACCCAGGGGTGTGTTTACGTCTTCTGAAAGCCAATCTTGCGGTGATACAGACACATGCGCAGATTCTAACGCGGCCCCCAGCGTGGGTTCCTGGCTGTAAAAGATGTATTCGCTGCCATCTACATACAGATGGACTGCCACGGCCGGCTGAAATTGTAAAAGAGTAAAACCATCTCCGCTCAAAGGTGAGTGTGGGTCGATCTGTCTGCCGTTAACCAGCACCCGATCATTGGGGAACAAATCAATATCCAGGTCGGCAAGCAGGTTTGCTGGAATGCGTTCAGCGCTATGTAACCAAACTGCATCCTTTGGGGTGCGAACGAGCACCGCGTGAGCAGGCTCAATGGTAATCACCGCTGGCGACCAGAACCAGGGATTACCCGCCGGGGTCAGCCGGTCACCCTCGTTTACGGCGATACCGCCCGAGCGCAGCACGCCTGAAACCCACCAAGCTGGCGAACGGACCTGAATTGGCTCCCCAGCGACGATGACGGTACTGGCCTGGAATAACCCTAGCCAGAGCAGTCCCAATCCGGCCAGGATGAGCAAAAATGCACCTGGGAAGAGCCATCGGCGGTGTTTAATTAAAAATTCTTTCATAAGAGCCATCAAATGAGCCAGATTGCGGCAACTTTCAGTTTGTTCACGTTGTGATCTTTAATTTCGCAGTATAACACACCGAATAAGTTTCGCAAACCGGTTAAAGAAGCCAAAAAAGTGGTAAAGGGTGAAACACCTTTATTAAAGCAATGCCGTGTTTCAATGCTTAATGAGTCTGATCCTTGCGAATTTTTAACAATGTTTGCACCAGCAGTGCCTGCCAGGGTTCGCTTTCTAAGTCGGAGAAAAGGATGCGGTAAGCGTTCTTTCCCGTCGTTACTGGAAAGCCCAGCTGGGGCAAATTGCGCTGCAGGATACCGCTGGGAAGCGGTGGGTAGCGCAGTAAAATTTGCTGACCTTCAATGCTAACTGACGCCAACCCGGCGAAAGCAGCCAACAGCTTGATTTTGATCTGGAAGATCAGGTTGAGCGTCTGCTCGGGCAAAGGCCCAAAACGATCGGTGAATTCCATCTCGATTGTGGCCAGGGCGGACTCATCCTGGATATCTGCTAACCGCCGATAGAGTTTGAGCCGTAAAGCCTGGTCGGGAATATAGGTGTCAGGAATACCAATCGCTAAGGGCAGGTTTACCGATGTGGGGATCGTCAACGTCCCATCAAGCACCGTCGTTTCTTCCGGACCGGTGACACCCGTTGCCAGGCGAAACTGCGTTACCGCCTGCGCCAAAAGCCGCGTGTAAAGATGAAAACCAACCGAGGCGATGTAACCCGATTGGCGCGTGCCCAGCAGTTCGCCGGCGCCGCGCATTTCAAGGTCTCGCATGGCAATGGCGTATCCCGCGCCCAACTGGGTGTTTTCAGCCAGCACTTCCATGCGCTCCTGACCTTCCGGTGTGGGCGCCTTAACCCTGTGGCGAAACAGGTAAGCATAGGCGCGCTGCGCGCCGCGCCCAACCCGGCCGCGCAACTGGTAGAGCTGGGCCAAGCCGAAGGTGTCAGCCCGATCGACGATCAGCGTGTTCGCATTGGGAATATCCAACCCGGATTCAATGATCGATGTGCACAGCAGCACGTCCACGTCGCCATTGGTGAAGCGATGCATCGTCTCGGCTAATTCGTTTTCATTCATCTGCCCGTGAGCAATTGCGATCTGTGCCTCAGGCACCAACTCCTCCAGGTGTGTTTTCATCGTGCTAATTGTCTGGACGCGGTTGTGCACAAAGAACGCCTGCCCACCGCGTTCCAGTTCACGCACAATGGCGTAGCGGACCAGTTTGGGGTCGTATGGGCCAATATGTGTCACAATGGGCAAGCGTTCTTCAGGTGGGGAATTGATGGTGGAGATATCGCGCACGCCGGTCAGTGCCATGTAGAGGGTACGCGGGATGGGCGTAGCCGTCAGTGAGAGTACATCCACCGAGCTGCGCAACTGCTTGAGATGTTCTTTATGGGCCACGCCAAAACGCTGTTCTTCGTCAATGACCACCAAGCCAAGGTCATTAAAGGAAACATCTTCTGACAGCAAGCGATGCGTTCCGATGATGATATCGATTTTGCCTTTATGTAAATCCTTGACGATACGCGCTTGCTGCTGCAGGGTACGGAAGCGCGAGAGCATTTCCACCTCCACCGGGAAGGTGGCCAGACGTAAACGAAAGGTATCGTAATGCTGCTGGGCTAAAACCGTGGTGGGCACCAGCACCGCCACCTGCTTGCCATCCATCACTGCTTTGAAGGCTGCCCTTAGGGTTACTTCGGTTTTACCATAACCGACATCCCCACACAGCAAACGATCCATCGGTCGGTGGGCTTCCATATCAGCTTTGATTTCGTCCAGGGCTTGCAGTTGATCTTCAGTTTCGATATAGGGAAAGCTGGCCTCAAGCTCGCGCTGCCAGGGTGAATCCGGGCTGTAAGTAAATCCTTCAGCCACCTGGCGTTGGGCATACAGGTCTAAAAGGTCGCCTGCGATTTCCTGTACAGCTTCGCGCACTTTTTGTTTGGTAGCGCTCCAGGTGCTGCCGCTCAGCCGAGAAACTACCGGCACATAGCCATCGGCACCAATATAGCGGGTCAACCGGTCGGCATGATGGATGGGGACGTAAAGCTGGTCCTGGTCGGCATATTCGATGCACAAAAACTCTTGCAGCACGTTATCCTGTGTGCGCTGAACCAGACCGGCATACTTGCCGACACCATAATCCACATGGACTACCCAATCGCCGGGTTCCAAGTCGGCATAGCTGGATTCTGGCGCCTCGGCGGTGGGACGGTAACGACGTCTGGGCTGGGGGCGCGCCCAGCCAAAGATCTCGCTATCCGTTAATAAATGCAGTGTTTTACCATCCCGGGTGTTCAGGTTCCAACCCCCGGCCAGGTTGCCTTCAATAAACTGGTTTTCAATTTGCTGCTCTGGCAGATCATCACTGGCAGGTCGCTCATCGCGCCATAAATTATGCAGTCGGGACGACTGTCGCGAGACGATTACCCAGACGTGATGTTCCTTTTCCAGAGACTTCAGGTAATTTAAAAAATCCCTCAACTTGCCTGCAAAACGAGGTCCAGAGGAAAAATTTGACGCCAGGGCGGGCACCTCCGGTGCGCCGGTGTACCCCAGCTCAACCACTGGACGCTGATTGAAGCGATCTTCAATTTCAGACCAGGTGAAAAACGGGGTCGGAAAATCGGCCTTAATTTCACCTGCCTGGATGGCATCGTCCCGTCGCGAGAGGCTTTCTTCTTCTATATCGGTCACAGCCGCGGCAATAAATTCCTGGCCATCTAAAGTGATCAGCGATTCGTCGGGTAGAAAATCAATCAAACATCCCCCATGGGCATGCGCCAACGGCAGAAAAAACTCTGACAAATCTTCTGTGGTGAGCCCCGCTTTTTCTGCCGTCATGGGCAGAATTTCTCGTGCCGGTGTGATGGTGAAGGTTTCCAGGTTTTCGATCGTGCGCTGAGATGCCGGGTCGAAGGCCCGCATCGTGTCGATTCCATCTCCAAAAAATTCAATTCGCGTAGGACGAGTTTCACCGGGTGACCACACATCGAGAATGCCACCACGACGAGAAAATTGTCCCGCCTCAACAACGATGTTGGCGTAGGCATAGCCCGTATCCACCCATTCGCGGGTCAGCCCCTCGGGTGTGACCTGTTGGCCAATCTTCAAGGCCCGGGTGTGTTTGATGAAATCTCGCCGGGTCAGGGTGCGGGTCATGATCGCTCGCACTGGGGCAACAATGACCGGCATCTGTTCAGGGTCTGGCATCCCAGGGATTAACAGGCTTGCCAGCAGGGTCAATACCCCTAAACGATCTCGGCGCGTGCCGTCGCCCCAACCTGATTTTTCATAAAATAATGGGTTTGGTTCCGGAAAGTAGTGTACACTGCTCTGGCCCAGCCAGAACTGCAACTCCTCGTAGAGGGCTAAAGCGCGATCGGCGCGGTTGGTAATGAGCAGGATCGGTTTACCAAGGTCCTGGTGCAGGCGCGCCACGAGCGGTAGGCGAGCCGCGCGCGGTAAACCCAACCCTGCTGGGGGGTAGCTGTGCACCGGTTTGGTTTGCAGATCTGTCAGTAAGCCGCGGTAAGCCGCTAATTCACCGATTGCATTCAACAACTGCATTAATCTTCGCCCTTAATAGGTGTTTCAGGACCTTTATGATTATCTTTAGGGTTTCCGTTGGTTATTTCATGGTCATCCAGGCGCCCGTTGTAGAGGTTCATTGCTATTTCAATGCCCTCTGCAATGTAAATACGGATGGCATCCACAGCCTGACCCAAGATTTCGGGCAACAATTCCTGCTGGAAGGCGTCAAAATCATACAGCACATAATCAGCTGGGTCCATGCGACCGGGCGGACGTCCTATTCCCACCCGCAAACGCGGGAACTCGCGTGAACCCAGCTGATTGACGATCGATTCCATCCCTTTTTGGCCCCCGGCCCCACCCAAAGGCCGCAGCCTGAGCGTACCAAACGGCAAATCAAGGTCATCGTGCACCACCAGGATTTGCTCCAGGGGGACCTTGTAAAAACGGACCAAAGATGCCACAGCCAGCCCAGATTTATTCATGAATGTTTGAGGTTTAGCCAGGATCAATCGTTCGCCGCTGAAGAGTCCCTTACCCACCAGGGCGCGCAGTTCTAACCGCTGGATTTGAATTTCCAGGGCAGATGCCAGAGTATCAACAGTCATAAAACCAACATTGTGACGGTTTTTCTGGTAAGTTCGGCCAGGGTTGCCCAGACCAACGATTAAAAAAGGGTTGCGTGTTTGCATGATCAGAGTTTTTCAGATAATAATTGTTTAAACCGACGTTTTCTTTGCCAAAACGCGCAAACAAGCTTGTTCACCGGATTGGCGGGTAAGCACATTAAAGAATTAACTGACCTTTAAGTTTAGCACGAAAAGGGGTGCGATGTGAATGGTGGAAGGCGGGGTTTGGCGTTTGAAATTAGGACATAGACGCTTGAAGATTTGGTGATCAGGTGCACCGCGATTAAACACCAGGACAAAAATTAAAAGCCTGAACAATGGCTGGCCCCCGGCCACCCGACCTCGTCTGAACTGCCGGTTCCCATCATTTACAGCTTCAGAACCTCACCGGCGATGCGGTTGGCCTCCGCACGAACGGCAACTTCATCCAGTGTAAGCATCTCTCGATTGTGCATCAGCAGTTGGCCGGCGATCATCACGTCCTGAACATCACCAACTGAGAGGGCGTAAATTAAATGAGAATAATAATCATAACAAGGGGTCAGGTTAGCCGAACTGAAGTCGATCACAGCCAGGTCGGCAGATTTACCGACTTCCAGCGAGCCAATTTTATCGCTCAGGCCCATGGCGTGGGCCCCGTCGATGGTGAGCATCGAAAACACTTTCTCGGCAGGCAGCACCTTTGGGTCACCGGTAACACCTTTTTGAACCAGGGCAGCCAGTTGGGCTTCGTGGAACAGGTCGAGATCGTTATTGCTGGCGGCACCGTCCGTGCCAATCCCTACGTTGACGCCCTGTGCAAGCATCTCTGCAACCCGTGCAATTCCGGATGAGAGTTTCAGGTTTGATGAAGGACAGTGTGCCACCGAGGTACCGGTTTCAGCCAGACGGCTGATTTCCTCATCGGTGAGATGTACACAATGAGCTAGAAGTGTGTGCTGGCCCAGTAAGCCAAACTGATCCAAAACTGCAATTGGCCGCTGACCGTGTTTTTGTTGCACAAGCTCAAGCTCACCCCTGGATTCCGAGGCGTGAGTCACAAACAGCAGCCCGTGCTGATTGACCAGTTCTTTCACCAGCTCCAAGGTTGTTGGGCTGGTGGTATAGGTGGAATGTGCCTGAATGCAGGGATGCACCAGGGGAACATCCGCAAAGTGATCGAGGTACTCAATGGCGATTGAATGATTGGTATTGCGATAGTCTTCAAAACCCTCAATTTCTGCAAAACTGGGGCCGGTTACAATTCTGAACCCTGCTCGGCGAGAGGCTTCTGTGACCTCAGTGTAATACCAGTACATGTCCGCCGCACAGGTGGTTCCACCGCGCAACATTTCAATCATAGCCAGCTCGGAGCCTACGACGACAGTTTCAGGTGAGATCAGTGCTGCTTCAACGCGCCAGATGGTCTCCAGCCACTGCTCAAGGGCACAGTCGTCAACCAAACCGCGTACGAGCGTCATCGCCCAGTGCCCATGCACATTTACCAAACCCGGGATGATGACTTTGCCTTTAAAATCAAATCGCTGGGCAGGCGTAAACAGGCTTTCTGCCTGATTAACATCCCCAATCCAAAGGATTTCTCCCGCCTCTACTGCCAGGGCGGCATTAGACAGAATCGTTCTTTCCTTGTTCATGGTGATGACTGTATCGCCAGTAATCAGGGTTTCAATGGGTTTGGGTGCATTGCTCATCATCAATTGTTCCTCATAATAAACAGGTGAGTGGCTGTGCAGCCACTCACCTTAATTTTAAAAAATTTGAAGAGGTTAGTCTTCCTCTTCTTCAACAAACTGTTCCCGACCAGAGAGCATAAAGCTGGCCAGAATGATCATCAGCAGGAAGGGCAATACAGAAAGCCAGACCGCAACCTGACCCTGGGCTCCGGTGAACCCGTACAAAGTTTGATCTGCAGCACCAACTGCCACCAGGATACCCACAATCAAGCCGCCCAATGCCCCAATGATCATCAGGATTGAACCAAGCGTCTTTCCAAAGCCTTTGGCGACATCTTCTTTAACCATGATGTCAGTCCATACCAGGCCCCAGCGTTTAACGCGCGGATACAGTAAGACCAGCAAAATGGGGCCCAGGATAAGGGCAGCCGCAAAGTTGTTCACGGTAATGGTGATTGAGAGGAAGGCAAAGGGCACGATGGCTGCAAGATCGAGGTACCAGGCAATGATAATACCGCAAGTTGCGGCTGCAATCAGAGCAACCAGTTCAAATGCCAAGACCTTCTTGAAGGTATTGGTCGTTTGGGACATATCATCCTTGGGAACCAGGCCGAAGGTGGCCCCCCACATTTTGTAGGGGATGAAGCCCAGGAAGAAGTTGCCAAAAAAGCCAAAAATTGAACCAACACCCAGGGTGCCGCCGAACAGGTCACCGATGAAGTTGCCAATGGCTGAACCCCATGCGCCGGCCGGGCCGAACAGCAGGCCAAACACCGGTGGGAAGACGTTCGCCGGGCGCACTTCAGTAACCCCGGGGACAATCGGGATGCCACCCTTGAATACGATCAGAAATGCCGCATAAATTGCAGCCGAAAGCGCCACCAGGATAATCATCCGGGTGTTCTTCCACATTGAAATTACTTCTTTCATGGTTTAACTCCTTAAATAACTAAAATAAACAATTTGATACGATGAAACGGGATGTTTGGTTAAAAATTTCTTTACTGGGGGATGTCACCTCCTTTTGAAAAATAAAACGTAGCTATTACTATGATTGACCTGGTTTTTGCATCATTGTTACAGCCTGGTCGCAGGCACAAGTTTCTTCAGGCTGCGTTTTCAATGTTTTAACAAGCAACAAGGCTAACTGTTGTCTGATTTCTGCCATCTGGTCGCTGACAAAGGTCATTTCCTGCTCCAGGCCAGCAGCCCAGTTGATCGAGTAGGCAACGGCGGCATAATGCATGCCCAACTCTCTGGCTAAAACCATCTCGGGGATACCCGTCATACCGACCACGTCGCCGCCTAATTGGGCGTACATGCGAATCTCGGCCGGAGATTCAAAACGCGGGCCATTTACGGCTACGTAAACAGACTTTGGGTGAATGTTTAGACCAAATTGAGAGGCCAGAGCAAGCATGGTCTGTCGTAAGGCGGGGCAATAGGGTACATCTAAATTGGTGTGGGCTAAGCCCGAACTCCCACCATCAAAGAAAGTGAATTCCCGCCCGCTGGTGAAATCGATAAAATCGGTCAGCAGAGCCAGCCCCATGGGGGGGATATCACGGCTGATTGAACCAACTGCGTTGGTAGCCAGCACACGCTTGACGCCCAGAATCTCCAGCGCCTTTAAATTGGCCCGGTAATTAATCCTGTGGGGCGGCGTGGTGTGATCCAAGCCATGCCGGGCTAAAAAAGCCAGCTCAAATCCATCTTGCTGGCCGATGTTGATCAGTGCCTGGCCATAAGGGGTTTCGATCGTCTTTTCGACAAATTCAAATCCTGGGATCTGATAAATGCCAGTGCCGGTGATAATTGCTGATTCCATGCGTAATGCCTCCTACGGTTTACTTAACTAAAATAGCGTGCCAGATCATATGGGCTGAGGATGCCGTGTTGGGTGATGACACCGGCGACAAACTCGGGCGGGGTGATATCAAAAGCCGGGTAGTAGGCATCTATCTCCGGTATGGTGGTTGGTGTGCCCCGGCAGGATTTGATTTCGCCCGGGTCGCGGGCTTCAATTTCAATCGATGCCCGGTTAGGTTTTTGTTTGTCAGCCGCCTGGGTGAACACGAAATAGGGCACACCGTGATGATGTGCTGCAAGCGTGTTCTGGAATGTGCCGATCTTGTTGACCACATGACCATCCAGGGTCACCAGGTCAGCGGCAGTGAAATACTTTTGA
Organism: Chloroflexota bacterium; assembly: GCA_012522475.1. GTDB lineage: Bacteria > Chloroflexota > Anaerolineae > Anaerolineales > Anaerolineaceae > Brevifilum. The sequence goes on from JAAYKH010000068.1 coordinate 17,584, forward strand.
ATTCTTCCTTCCGAGATCACATGCGCGGGCATATTGTCTGTGATGATTTTCACTGGCACGCCAATTTCATGAATGCTGGGGGCCGTCAGGCGAGCGCCCTGTAGATAGGGGCGGGTTTCGGGTGTGTACACCTGCATGCGTTTGCCCTGTTGCTTGGCAATTGTCAGGGTCATCAAAAAAGAAGTTTCTGCAAAGCACATGGTCAGAATGCCATCACCGTCGCTAATCAGGCTGGCGCCATATTCTCCGCACTTGAGGTGTTTTTCGTAGCTGAGATCGCGAAGATGCTCAATCCACACCAGTAATTTTTCTTCAACGGATTGGTCTTCATCCAATGCGGTGAACATGACTTTAACGGCCTTTTCCAGGTGGCGTGCCATACTGGTATTGGTCGGTCTTGTCTTTACCAATCGCTGACGCGCGGTTTCAAAAACCTCCCGTTGCTTTGAAGCGGGTTGATCGGCCACCTGCCGGGCCAGCATAACCATGGCATACAGCCCCACGTATTGTGGGCCGCCGCCCTGGGTGACCATGTCTTCAATTGCCCGAGCAGCACATTCAACGTCGTCACAACGATGGAAGACTTTCTCAAAAGGATATTTGCGCCGATCACACATGATAACCACGCCGTCCTCATAGCGGGCGACGTTTTCTCGGCGTAACAGAAAGGGCAATAAGGCGTTGATTTCACTTAACTGCATAGATCCTCCAAACTCAGGCCCGGACTAATCCCTCGATTTTTCCATAGCCCATAATGGCAAAATAGATTGAAGCCAGCATAAATAGGATGCCAAACGCCAGCACAAGATAATCGGATGTTTTCATCTCGAAATCCAGATAAAAAGTACGTTCTTCCGAAGCACCAAAGCCCTTTGACTCTAAAGCCATGCCAAAGATATTGGTGCTGCGGATGGTTGAGATAAACACGGGCACCAGCAAGGGTAAGAACTTTTTTAATCGTTCTAAAAGATTGCCTGATTCCAGATCGAGCCCGCGGCTGCGCTGAGCTTGGCTGATGGTGATGGTACTGGTGACAATCGTCGGCACCAATCGTAAAGCCGTTGAAATCGCAAAACCAACCCGGTAGGGCATCCCCAGCCGAATCATGCCATTGACCAGTTCCTCATTACGGGTTGAGGTGATCAGGATCATTCCGGCAGAGATCATCAAAATCATCAGCATCGTCCGCGCGACAGCATAGGTGAGCGATTCAACCGAAAAAATCCAGAACAATTTAGTATCACCGGATGAAAACAAATTCCACAAAATCATACTGGAAACCGTCAATACAATTAAGATGTACTTGATTCGCCGCATATTTACGAATGCTCCAGAGATAGCCAGCTGAATCACAATTAAAAATGTAATCGGCAGCATCCATATAGGATCTTGAAACAGCAGGATGGCCACAAATGTTAAGAGAAATAAGATAATTTTAACGCGTGGGTCAATCCGGTGAATAAAGGAATTGTTGTCGATATAAATCTCAGCATCCATCAGTTATGCACTCCTTCTAAACAGGCTTTCATTTCCTCAGGGGTTAAGAATGTGTAACCCAAACGATGGCTAAATTCAACAAAATGGGGCGGACGTAAAAACGCATCGCGCAGTGTTTCACCTTGCGAGAAAACCTCGCGAGCGGTGCCTTCCAGGATGACATTGCCATCTTTCATCACAAAGGCACGTTTGGCATATTCGGCCACCACCCACATGTGGTGTGTGATGAAAATGATCGTGCTGCCATTTTCATTCAAACGCCTGACCATGTTCATCATGCTGCGCTGTTCACTGTAATCCAACCCGGTGGTGGGTTCATCCAGGATCAAAACATCTGGGCTTGAAGCCAAAACTGACGCCACTGCTACCCTTTGACGGCCGCTCTTGGTAAGGGTGAAGGGGTCTTCCTCCTCCTGACCTTCAAGGCCGACCGCGGCTAAGGCCTCTAATACACGCTGGTTGACCTCCTCTTCAGAAAGCTTTCTGATACGCGGGCTGAAGGCCACCTCGTCATATACTTTTTCAGAGAAAATCTGGTGATCCGGGTTTTGGAACACATACCCTACGCTTTTACCCAGGGAAAAGATACCCTGGTCTCGGGTGGGTTTTCCGTTGACAAGAATTTCGCCCTCAGTAGGTAAGAGCAGTCCATTAAAGTGTTTAGCAAGGGTAGTTTTCCCACTGCCATTTTGCCCAATAATCGCCACCATGTCGCCCCGGTGGATTTCCATGTTGACCTGTTTCAGGGCTTCAACCTCTCCTGCGTAGGTATGCGAAAGGTCGCGGCATTGGATCAGGGGATCGTTGAGTTTTTCCAGGTCCGCCTTTTCTTTGACGAGCATGTCGTTATAGGCGCTCTCATTGACCTGTAATTTCAGAGATTTAAAGACCTCTACACCTTCATCGGGGGTGAGGGGGACTTCCGACACACCCACCGACTTGAAGAACCTGGGGATTCCCAGGGGCATCACCCCCAAAGATTCCATTAACGCCACATCGCTTAAGATTTCGCGCGTTGGCCCAACTTTGATCAAGCGTCCTTTATTTAAGAGGGCAATTCTATCGGCGAAGAGCGCTTCCTCGGTCTCATGTTCCACAATCAGCAGCGTCAGGTCGTCGCGCTTGCATAAGCGGTGGGTGATTTCAAATACGCCCATTTTGCTGATCGGATCCAGATCGGTGGTAGGTTCATCCATCACCAAGACCTGCGGTTTTAATGCCAGTACAGATGCGATGGCCAGATTTTGTTTTTGACCGCCCGACAGCGTGGATGGCGGCCGATTCCGGAAGCCCTCCAGACCGACATACGATAGATTTTCATCGATGCGGTCTTTAATTTCCTCCCGAGGAACCGCGAAGTTTTCAGGTCCAAAGGCGACTTCAAGCTCAACGTTGGTGGAGAAAAGCTGCGCTTCAAAATCTTGAAACACCATGCCCACCAGTTCCGCCATCTGGGCAACTGAATGGTCCTTCGTATTGCGATTCATCACCACCACATCGCCCTCTAATTTCCCCATGTGGAAATGAGGAATTAACCCATTGATGGTAGCAGCCAGGGTGCTCTTTCCCGCTTCGCTGGGGCCCATCAACATTAAAAATTCACCTGGGTTGAGGGTTAAATTGATTTCCTCTAGGGCAAAGCCTTTCTGCCCACGGTACCGATACTTTAAATCTTGCATTGAAACAATGGGTTCACTCACAAAGCCTCCAGATAGTAAATTTTTTCAAAAAACCAGCCCGTGAAAAACTACACTAGCTGGCACTTTAAAAATCTAAACCATAAAGATATCGCTAAACCTACCAAGGCAGGGTTTAGTCCACCAAACAGAAAATTAAACCGGTTAGTTGCGCTGATCTTTTGCTTCAATAAAAACATCAATCAATTAATTAAGTATCTATAAAAGGAACACCAGATTTGAAAACGTACCTATATTATAATATAATTTTCATTGAAAAAATTTGAAATATGAGTGTTTTCTGGCGATAAATTAATTTGCATGTTTTCTGAAATATCGTTGAACCCCTTCAATCGGTTGACGAAACCAGGTTGATGTGCTAAAATGTTTTTCACTAAGCTCTGAGCTTGTGCGGGTGTAGTTCAATGGTAGAACACCTCCTTGCCAAGGAGAAGGTTGAGAGTTCGAGTCTCTTCGCCCGCTTTTTGAACAACTACAGGCTGGTATCCACGGGCCAAATATCGGCTGCCGATATCAGCTTTTATTTTCCAGGCGACGTAGCCAAGTTGGTAAGGCAAGGGTCTGCAAAACCCCCATCACGGGTTCGAGTCCCGTCGTCGCCTCAAAATTGAGAAAGCACCCCTAAAGGCGGGGTGTTTTTTTGATCCCATGTTCGTGCGCGAAGTGTGCTGCGCGATCCCGTCGTCGCCTCAAAATTGAGAAAGCACCCCTAAAAGCGGGGTGTTTTTTAATCCCATGTTCGTGCGCGAAGCGTGCTGTGCGATCCCGTCGTCGCCTCAAAATTGAGAAAGCATCCCTAAAGGTGGGGTGTTTTTTAATGACGGGTACGTATTGTCGATGGAATAATTGTCGGGAGCGATGTTTCATCGGATTAGTATTGAAGGCGGACAGACAGGTGTGTTTGGCTGATTATAACTAACAAAAGATTAATATTAAAAACCCTTGCACGTCGCATGAATCAGGAGTATATTAGTATAAACCGACTGGTCGGTCGGTATATGTTGATAACATGGAAATGGCTTGCAAATGACAAACTTAGCGCGTGGAGCAGATACCCGACAATCTATCCTGGACGTGTCGTTGAACTTATTTTCGAAGAATGGGTATGACGCTACCAGTGTGGCAGAAATTTGCCAACAGGCGGGTGTCAGCAAAGGGGCTTTTTACCATCATTTTGCTTCGAAACAAGATTTATTCTTAGCTTTGATGGAAACATGGCTGGAAACTGTGGACGATTTCTTTCAACTGGCTCACCAATCGTCAGAAACGGTACCCCAATTGTTGGAAAATATGGCGGCTCTTTCCGGCGGGTTGTTCGATGCGCTTGAGGGAGGTTTTCCAATTTTGTTAGAATTTTGGACGCAAGCCAGCAGGCATCCGGCAGTGTGGGAAAAGGCGGTCGCACCATATCAGCGCTACCTGGACATGTTTGCAGGGATGATCCAATCGGGTATCGATGAAGGCTCGTTTAACCTGGAGATTAATCCAGAGCATGCTGCCAGAATTCTTACTTCGATGGTGATGGGCTTGCTCTTGCAGGCTGCCTTTGATCCGGATGGCACGAATTGGCAGGATGTAACCCTGTTTGGACTTAAAACAATGATAGACGGACTGGAGAATAGATAATGAATTTAATTACAGGGGCAGCAGGACATATTGGGAATGTATTGGTGCGAGAACTATTGGATCGAGGAGAACAAGTACGGGCATTGATCCTGCCGGGTGAAGACACCACCTCATTAGAAGGTTTACCCGTGGAGCGAGTAGAGGGGAATGTGCTTGATTTGGATTCCCTGCGCACAGCCATGCAGGGGGTGGATGTTGTCTTCCACTTGGCAGCCCTGGTGTCGATCACTGAAGACAAAGCAAACCTGGTGCACCAAGTGAATGTGGAAGGTACCCGCAATGTGATTGAAGCCGCTAAAGAAGCCAAGATTAAAAAATTGGTTTACACCAGCTCAATCCATGCGCTGGAGCGGCCTCCGCACGGTGTGCCAGTTACTGAGGCTTTGTCCTTCGACCCACAAAACTCAGCGGGCCCTTATGATCGAACAAAAGCAGAAGCATCTTTGCTTGTCAAACAGGCGGCCCAGGAGGGGTTGGATACCGTTATTCTGTGCCCGACTGGCGTGACCGGGCCCTATGATTATCGTCGCTCAGAGGTGGGTGAATTGATTCTCTCATTTATGCAGAATAAACTCACTTTCTTGGTAGAGGGCGCTTATGATTTTGTAGACGTGCGCGATGTTGCCAAGGGACAGATCCTGGCACGCGACCATGCTAAATCTGGCGAAACCTATATTTTGGGAGGTGAGCGCACTGAACTGAAAGCACTGCACAACCTTGTAAAAAGAGCAACCGGGAAAGATACCAAAATATTCTCTTTTCCATTGCCTGTCGCTTTGATTGTTGCCCCGATAGCAGAACTGTATTACAGAGTCACCAAGACCAGACCGAGATTTACGCGTTATTCTATTGAGACGGTGATCAGTAATTCGGATATCTATTCGGATAAAGCCAAATCGGAATTGGGTTACCGGCCGCGCGCCCTAGTGGATAGCATCAGAGATACTGTGCGCTGGTGGTGGGACAACCTGGGATTAACCAAGCGCTCTTTGCGTCTTTAGTACCGATGATGTTGTTTAAAAATTGAAGCACTACAAGGCACCCCTGCGGGTGCCTTGTTTGTCGATTAGGCAGTTGTTAAACGAGCTTCTGGCAGTGGGGGCAAAAATGGGTGCCGCGCTGACCGACAACGATTTTTTCAATGGGTGTATTACAAATTGGGCATGGGTGACCGGTTCGCGCGTAGGCTTTGAAATCGTTTTGGAATTCTCCGCCGCGATAAAACCAGTCCAGGCTGGCGCCAAAGCGAAGAATACCCTGACGCAAAACCTCCTGGATGGATTGATGCAAGCGCTCACCTTCGGCAGGGGAAAGCGAATCGGATTTTCTTAACGGGTGAATACCGGCGCGGAATAAGGCTTCGTCGGTGTAGATGTTGCCCAGTCCGGCAATGAAAGATTGATCCATCAGCAGGGGCTTAATTTGTCGCGCGTGCGCCCGGAGTTTTTCAATAAGCAATGCCGCGGTGAATTGCGGGTCAAGCGGCTCTGGCCCTAAACGCTTGAAAAGCTCCTGGGGGGTTGTCAGATACCACATCCGCCCAAATTTGCGGATATTGCTGAATACCAGCCGATGCGGCGAGGAGAAGTTGAATATAATCCGATCGTAGGGGCCGGCAGGGTTGGGTGTGCCATCTGGTGTCAGGCGAGTTTCAGTGCGCATATCACCGCTCATCCGCAAATGCCCCACCAGATGGCCTTCATCCAGTAGAAAGTGCAGGTATTTTCCCCGCCGCTGAGCGTCAATGATGGTTTTGCCAGTCAGTGCCTCTTGAAAGCTGGCGGGGTCTGGAGCGGCAATGATCTTGGGCCAGGTGATTTGAACGGATTGAATGACCTGATGGCACACCCCGGGTTGACCCGCCGCGCCATTTTTAAGCCGGCGGATAATTGTTTCAACTTCTGGCAGTTCGGGCATCTTGAAAATAAAACCTCTCGATTGGGCGGAATTAATAAAACCTGCAAATCACCCTGGCTTGCGCGAATATCCGCCTTTGTGGTTTTCGCTCATTCTTCTATTAGAAGCGCAATCTCTTCCGCCAGGGTGGGGCCAATAATCACCTCTTCGCCTGTAGCGGTAATTTGAACGCGCATGGTTTGATCGTAAGGTGTACGGGATAATAATTTAATCTGCACATTGGGGCGCAACCCGAATTTATCCAGGTAGCGGAGGACTTTCGGATCCTCGTGGGGCACACTGAGGATGACGGCCGTTTGGTTTACATCGATGGCATTTAATGATATTTGCTCGATTTCAGGGACTGACAGGTTTGAATTCGGGATTGGGTTACCATGGGGATTGAACTCGGGGTGACCCAATGCAGCATCAATCCGGCTTTCAAGCAGGGGGGACATGGCATGTTCAAGAATTTCAGCTTCTTGATGGACTTCATCCCAGGTATACCCCAGAGCGTCCATCAGGTAATGTTCAATTAAACGGTGGCGGCGGATGATCTTCAGGGCAGCCAAGCGACCAGCTTCGGTCAATTGCACCCCCTTGTGTTTATAATAGACAAGATAGGACGGTCTGGTCGTCGCTAGTTTCTGCACCATGTTGGTGACCGAGGCAGGCGAGACTTTTAAAACACTGGCAAGTTGATTGGTGGTCGCCAAGCCGCCACCGGATGTAATTTCGTAGATCCGTTTTAAATAATCCTGGATATTTGAGCTTAATTGATCTGTCATAGGTAACTCACATAGCATACCTGAAATTTAGGTTGAGCTAAATTATATTAACCTATAAACAATAATCCGTCAACCAAATTCAGATCATTTCCTTTGCTTGCCCGAAAATACCAAAAAGAGCAGAGAAAGGCGTGTTCACTGCAGCTAGTTCCAGTTGGAACTTCAACCAATCGGTTTGGTTGTATTTAATTGATGGTCTTTCGCTGGCTGAGAACTCAGTGCGCTGGATTATCTTCCGGATCCAGTCCTATTTCTAAAATAGCAGGTTTAAATAAGGCAACCAGCCCGGTAAGGATTGTGGCAATTCCGCCGACAATAAACCAGAGCTGGTTGCTGGTAAGATCGGCGATGGGGCCAGCAATGATTAAACCCAGCGGACTGGTCAGGCCGGCGCCGGCATGCAGAAGAGAGAACACACGCCCCTGAATTTCAGGTTCAACCTTTGCTTGCATCGCGGCAAAAAGCGGACCGTTTACCATTGGAATAAAAAAACCAAACAAAGCCATGCCACCAACTGCCAGCAGGAACTGGCTGGAAGGCGCCAGACCAATGGCCAGCACGCCGCCACCTGCAAAAATCAGAGCCACCAATGAAGTTAGAATGCGATTCTTGAAGCCACCCCAGGCGCTAAGCGCGAGGCCTCCCAGAATCACGCCGATGCCATATACAGAATTGATGAAGCCCAATTCATAGGCGCCTTTAGAGAAATGGTTTGTAATGACCAGAGGTAACAATGCGAAGGCTGGATTAATTAAGAAATTAACCAGCATGGCGATCAGAATGATGCCCATCAGGCTTTTCCAGGTCAGAACATACTGAAAGCCTTCTATAAAGTCTCGCCACACTGAAGTTTTAATTTTTTGTGTTGCGTCCGTATTGCCAAATTTGCGTACAGGCTGGGGAATTGTAAAGAAAAAAAGTGGAACGATTCCCATGAAAGCTGTAATTACATCAATCGATAAGACCCCATGAATGGGAAGGACGGCGATTAAAAATGCGCCTAGAGCTGGCCCAATGATATTTACGACCCCTTGTAAAGCCTGGTTGGCCCCGGCAATATGGGGCAAGCTCTCCTTAGGAACCATCAAACTGGTGGATGCAGAAATGGCTGCCCATTGAAATTGTCCACAGGCAGAGCGAATCAGCATGGCCAGGTAAATGTGCCAAATTTGGGCAATGTCAAGATAAAAAAGTATGGCGATGAGGATTGTAAACAGGGCCGTAATGCTGTCGAATAAGATCATAATCATCTTCCGGTTCCAGCGATCTACCAGGGCACCTGCAATGGGAGAGATGATGATCATTGGGAGAACGTTCATCAGGGTGCCTATCGTTAAAACAGTTGCAGAGCCGGTGGTTTCAGTCAGGTGCCAGACAAAGGCAAATCCTACCAGGTGGCTGCCTAAAATAGAAAAAGCCTGCCCGGTCCAGATAGTAAAAAAACGAAACTGCCAGCTTGTTTGATGAATAGAGGGAGATTCTACGGTCACTGTTTTTCCTTTAGGGCTACAAATCGGTTGATGATGTTAACTGTCAGTTAGACAGCCATTGTTTTCAGGTGTATCGCAGTAGAAACCATCTGAATTGTTGAGATTATTCGATGGGGCGCAATACACCACGCACAATGAGAAGTACGCAAATTTGTGTACGAATTACAATGGCAGGTGAAAAAATTTTACTTGGTCGAAAAGCCGGATCTTATTCGAGGAAAACTTCGACGTGTTCCCCGTCATCTTCATCGAAGATATCTACGATCTGACCGACTTCACCCGAGTTTAACCAGGCGTTCAGGTCATCCGTTTCGAGGCCTTCGATCTCCGGTGCAAAACGGGCACCCATACGCAACCCGGAACTGATCAGAGAGACAGGCAAACGCACATTGACGCGGGCTTTGCCTGTGTCGGTATCGGTAACCAGCACCCTGAGGTAGCGCGGTTTTTTTCCACTTTCAAAGCTTTGTGGGATTTGCGAGGTGGGTGGCGCGGGTGCGCTGAGATAGTCGAGAGCCTCGATCAGGCGAGCACCTTCTGCCGCAGATATTTTTCCCTCCTGAATCATCATCAGTATTCGCATTCTTTCTTCTGTTGAGACCATCGTTTTAACCTTTCTTGGATTCTACTTCCAGACCCTGTAAAAGCTGTTGGGCTTGTATCGGGGTGATTTTGCCACGCTCAAGATCGTCGAGGATGCGGCGTCGATCCTCCGGTGATAGGCTGAGTTCATCATCTTTTCCGGGTTCGTACCCTAAAGCGCGGATTACATCATAAAGACGGGTGCGCAAGGTGGGATAGGACAGGTTTAGTTCCTCTTCCATACGGTTAAATCGCCCTTCACAGCGCACAAAAACCAGGATAAAGTTGATTTGTTCTTCGGTCAGGGCAGCAAATGGCCCGGCATAGGGCTGAAAGTGCCCTTCCACAGCAGTGTCACAGCGAGGACAGAAAAACCGTGTTACCAGGATATCCGATTTACAGAGCGGGCATTGCTCTGGCATTTTTTGCATATAGGTCTCCTTGTACTTCGTTACAACCTTGTACCGTATTCAAATTTGATGTTATACTGGGGTTAATTCAAGCAGATCTTAAAAGACCTAAAATTTCTGCTGAATTAATTCAATACCATCAAACCTGAATTTGCTCCGCTTTATATTTCCATTCTAACACAACTTTCGAGATTGTCAATACAAATATTGATAATTTTGATGTTTAACCAAATAATAACAAAGTATATCGGGTCAATAATCATAAATATCAATATATTGACGACATTAATTTATCAAGATCAGTCAAAGCGTATTCAAAAGTAGTCGCCGTTTAACCATCACCTGAAGTTAAAAAATGAACCAAGCTTTTCAAGATCGGTATAATTAATTATTGATCAAAACAAAGCTTAAGTGCCAATGATGGTAAGGAGAAAAAATGCTTAAAACTGAAAAGATTCAATCAATCTGGCAGGGAGGTATGCGTGTGGATAACCTGGCAGGAGATCACACCCTGATCATCGATCAACCTGCTAACATGGGCGGAAAGGATGAGGGCCCCAACCCCGTGGCATTTTTATTAATTGCCCTGGGCGGCTGTTTATCAACCATGGCTGCGATTGTGGCGATGCAAGAAAAAATTGACCTGCGAGGTTTTTCTGTTGAGGTTGAAGGCGATTATGATACGGACTTTTTACTGGGAAAGACGCAGGATGGGCGCGCAGGTTTTACTGAAATACGCGAGAAAGTAACCATCGATGCTGACTTGACAGAAGAAGAAAAACAAGCCTTCTTTGAAAAAGTGCACACCCGTTGCCCGGTGACAGACACTATTCGCAATCAAACTCAAATTCAGTATGAGGTTCTATAACATAGATTACATTTTAAAGTACACAAGTTAAAGCACACAAGTTTGTCTGGGCACTGAAAGGCTGTTTTTCAATCTCAACGGTCTTAAGTTTTACGCGCAGACGAATTGGCTGATCTGGGTATAATGATCAAAAGTGATAAAAGGAGCGACCATGACCAAACCCATTGTTGAATGTATCCCCAACTTTTCTGAAGCCCGACGGCCTGAAGTGATTGATGCGATTGCCGAAACGATTGCTTCGGTTGAAGGTGTTCGTATTCTGGACCGAAATTCTGACCTGGACCATAACCGGACGGTGATTACTTTTGTGGGTCATCCAGAAGGGGTTGAAGAGGCTGCTTACCTGGCGATTGCCAAAGCAGGTGAGTTAATCAACCTGGATCATCATCAGGGTGAACATCCTCGGATTGGTGCCACGGATGTGGTTCCGTTTATTCCAATTTCCGATATCTCTCTGATGGAATGTGTGGAGATTGCGCGACGCTTGGGTAAACGCGTGGGTGAGACCCTGAAAATTCCGGTTTACCTGTATGAGGAAGCTGCCACCCGACCGGAGCGGGTGAACCTTGAGAACATCCGCCGGGGTCAATATGAAACTTTGAAACAAGAGATTAGTATCGCCCCTGAGCGTGAACCCGATTTTGGTCCATCGCAACTGACGGGTGCAGGCGCCACAGTGATTGGAGCCAGGCAGCCCTTGATCGCTTATAACGTTTACCTGACTACCGACGATGTTGCCATTGCCAATAAAATTGCAAGGGCAGTCCGGCACTCAACAGGCGGGTTGCGGTATGTCAAAGCTATGGGCGTTTTGGTTGAGGGGTTGGCACAGGTCTCGATGAACCTGACCAATTATCACCGAACATCAATGGCCAGTGTCGTGGAAATGATCCGGAGAGAGGCTCAACGCTATGGTGTAGCCATCCACCATTCTGAATTGGTGGGCTTGGTTCCCAATCGGGCATTGATCGATGCTGCTGTTTGGTATCTACAAATGGATCAGTTTTCCCCGGAGCAAATTTTAGAAACGAAATTGCCGACGACCAGTGTGCCTGAATCTGAGGGGCCGGCAGAAACCTCAGAGGCAGATTTCCTGGATGCACTGGCCTCAGGCAATACCACACCGGGTGGTGGGTCCGCAGCCGCTTACAGCGCGGCTATGGCTGCTTCGCTGGTCTCGATGGTGGGTCGGGTGACGATCGGTAAAAAGAAATATGCCGATGTTGAGGCGGATATGTGGCAGCTCATTGAGGAAGCCATGGGGCTCCAGGCTGCAATGCGTACAGCCGTCAAAAAGGATGCCGAGGCTTTTGAATCCTATCTTAAAGCCATGCGCTTGCCGAAAGACACCGATCAGGAAAAAGCGGAACGCATTCGGGCGATCCAGGCAGCTTCGATTAATGCCGCAGAAGTCCCTTTGCAGGTTGGACGAGAGGCCTTGGAGATACAGGCACTGGCGTTCAGAGCAGCTGAAAAAGGCAATATTAATGCAATCTCCGATGCAGCATCCGCTGCTGCGCTGGCGCAAGCTGCCCTGGAGTGCGCCGGATTAAATGTGCGCATTAATTTATTGGGTATCGAGAAGGAAGCTGAACCTGCCCGGATGTTGAATGAAGTCAAGGGGCTCGAAAAACAATCTTCGAAGCTGAAGGACGCTTTACGGGCTGTGCTCAACGAACGTGGTGGATTGAACCTTTCTTAAACCCATATGCGAAAACCACTGTTAATCATCATTGTTGGCGCTTTGTTAATACCTGCCTGCCGGCCAGTAGACAAGCAGGCAGAATCAGCAATGCCACCTGTTCCCTCACAAACCAGCGCAAGTTACGCACAGCCCGATGATTTACCACGGGTTACAGAGACGTTTGAACCCCCAGCACCTGAATCACGGGTAGAAACTGTGACAGTAACCAATGAACCACAACCCGAAGTGGGCCAGATGATTTGTGAAGAAAATTTTTGTACTCAAGCCTGGCCAGGCTGGCTTGAGCGCCCGATTGGCGTGGGCAATACCAGGATTATCGACCGATCTTACCCCTACGGCAGCAAAGGGGATGGTGATTTGGAATTGCATTATGGGGTGGAGTTTTTGAACCAGCATGGTACACCTGTGCTGGCGGCACAGGCTGGTGAAGTTGTTTTTGCCGGGACGGATGACGCGGTCAAGCTGGGAGCATACTATGCTTTCTATGGCAACGTGATTGTTTTGGAGCACCCAGGTTTGCTGGGGGATGAACGGACGGCTTTTACACTTTACGCACACCTTTCTGAGATCGACGTTGTGATGGGCGAACAGGTTGCAGTTGGTGACGTTATTGGCAAGGTTGGCGCAACCGGGGGAGCCTTTGGGCCGCATTTGCATTTTGAAGTACGCGTGGACGCCAATGAAAATGCTAATACGGTTAACCCGGTGCTGTGGTTTGCACCATTGGATGACGAGAATTACCCGCAAACGGTGTTGCTTGCCGGCTTGATCCTGGATCAAAATGGAAACCCCATTCCCGAATTGCCTTTCACTTTGGAAAAGCTTTCTGCTTCGGGTGAAGTTGAAATGTATTTTTATCCGATGACCTATTACCTAGCAGATTTAAATACGCACCCCCTGTTAAATGAAAATTTTGCGGTTCCGGATATCCCGGCTGGGGAATACCGTTTAGCCCTCATCGCAGAGAAGTACTACGAGTATTTTTTTAAGCTTGAGCCCGGCACAGTTGGGTTTATCACAGTGCAATTGGATTGAAAGGCTGGCCACCAGCGTGTTAAGGTTTTATACAGCATTGATTAATCGGTAAAACATTGGATTTCTATCCACAGACAAGCAGACTGCTCAATCGTTGGAGGTTTTTCCATGATTAAAATTATGATCGCCTCTCAGAATCCAGTAAAAGTTGATGCCGTCAGGGATGGTTTTGCGCGTATGTTCCCGAGCGAGAAATTTGAAGTTGAAAGGATAACCGTTAATTCAGGGGTCAGTGATCAACCCCTTTCTGGTTTGGTTGCCCGCCAAGGCGCAGAAAACAGGGCCAAACAGGCCAGGTCTGCAGTTCCAAAAGGCGATTACTGGGTGGGCCTGGAAGGAGGATGTGAGATACAGGACCTGGAGATGGTCTCCTTTGCCTGGGTCGTGGTGCTCTCAGCGGATGGTGGGGTTGGCAGCTCGCGTACAGCCCATTTTCAGTTACCGCAAGCTGTGAAAAGGCTAGTGGAAGCGGGCATGGAACTGGGCGATGCTGATGATGTGACCTTCGGGATTGAAAACTCCAAACAAAAATCTGGTGCGGTGGGTTTGTTGACCGGTGATGTGGTGACGCGTAAAACCCTCTATGAGCAGGCGGTTATTCTGGCGTTAATACCTTTTAAAAAACCAGAACTCTACTCGTGATGACGGTTTTGAGGGGGTGTTTTCAAGAAGTTCAGGGGTGAAACTCGTGGGGTATGATTTGGGGGATACCGTTTAAAGAGATGATAATATCGACCAACTTGTAGGATTCAACCCCCTGTGGTGAAAGCTCTACCACCAGGATCGCGCTGTAGTTGGGGGGAAAGAGAAAATTGTCAAAGACGAAATTCCCCAAACTATAAGCGATGAGACCATTTTGGTAAGTATCAATTCGCTGAAGAACGTGGGGATGACTGCCAATCACCAGCGATGCCCCGCTTTCGATGGCCAGGTGGGCGATTTTTTGTTGTTCGGCAGTGACCTGATGCATCAGTTCATAGCCGTTGTGTAATAGGACAATCACGATATCTGCCTGGGCTTTGGCGGATAGAACAGAATCGCGCACACGAGTTTCATGCGCCCAGGCAATGCCAGGGGCATCGGGGCTGGCTTCCCATTTTCGGTAATCATAATCAGAGGGATAAACATCCATAAAGCCTAAAAAGGCAATCCGCAAGCCATTCACGTCAAGGAAGGCTGGCGCATAAGCCTCAGCTTCATTCATGCCGGCACCCACAGTTTGAATCTGTTGGGCTGTTAGAGCCTCTAAGGTGTCGGCCAGTGCCAGCGGCCCATAATCCAAGCTATGATTATTGGCCAGGTTGACCAGGTTGAAATCGGCGAAAACCAGCGATTCTGCGGCAGCAGGGGGCGCGCGAAAGGCGTAGGTTTTCGGTTCCGGTTCGCCGCGGTCGGAAATCGGGCATTCGAGGTTACCCAGGGTGATATCAGCTGAACGAAGCATTTCCGCCGTGAAAAGGAAGGGCGCTTGGAGGCCTTCGGTGTCGATCAGTTCGCCAATTGTTCGGCCTAACATGATATCGCCAACGGCCATGAGGACAACCCGCTGTTCAAATGTTGCGCTGGGCTGTGCAGTTTTTGATGGCGTTTTAGACGAAACGCTTGCAGTAGACGTTAGCGACGGCGCAAGGATGGCAGTTTGTGCTTTTGTGGGAATGTCTGTTGGAATGGATGTGCTTGTGCAGGCAGGTTGTATTGGCGTTGAAATTGGTTCAGACAGCAAGGTTTGACAGGCAGTTAACCAGAGGGAGAAAGCTAAAACTATCAATAAAGCACGATGAAATGGTTTGGTAGCTAAGGGCACTGAAGACGCGAAAGTGTTTCCTTCTTGTGAAATTAATGCGGCGGCCGATCAGGTATGAGACCCGGTGGAGTGATGACAGGGTTGTGCTTCAGCTATCGATTTGAACGGCGCAGCATGATGATCATCAAGCCGAGGATAAAGCCGCCCAAGATAATCAGTAGGGCATCCTGGCGTTCGTTACGGTCTTCAAGGAAGACGAAGGTTTCGGTTTCGCCAAGCTCTGTGGCCGGAGGAGCGGGTTTAGTTTTCTTTTCCTCAAGGCGGATGAAGGGTTTTAGCTCCTGAAGCTTAGCTTCTTTGATACCAGGGACACGAATCAGGTCATCGATTTTTTCGTAGGGCCTGTTTTCGATAATCCGTTTTGCCAACCCGGGCCCAATGCCTCGCAGGGTGGTTAGCTCGGCTATTGTCGCCCGATTGATGTCAATAAAGGTTTGTTGCGCTTCTTTCATGTTGAACTCCTGTCGTCCAGACCGTCAATAAATGAAAACCTGTCACAATTATTCTTTTAGCTTCTCATTAGTATAACTTGATTAGGCTTAGATTACAATTCCAGCCAAGATCTGTATTGCTGTCAGGAAATAATATTTTCACAGACAAATCAGGAAACACCATGTGGATGAACAACCTCCTTCAAGTCTTTGGCTCAGAGCCGATTTGAATAATCATAGAAACACCTACCTACCTGCAGCCAGGGAACCCATTTTTGAATTGCAAGCACCTTAGCCCATTAACCCAACAACGGATGACTGCTGATGTCATCCGCTGCTGGTTTACGGAGGGAGTCTATTCACCAAAAGGAGAGGAATGAAAAATAGGTTTTCTCGTAAACGTTGTGGTTTTTTCCAACCAACGACCTACATTATAATGGAGCCAAGTTCCGATTAGTTTAAGAGCGTGTTAAAGTTCAATCAGCATCAGGTTATTAATTAATCTGAGGAATAACCCCGCGGAAGGCCAGGCATCACTAACAAACAGACCCCTCGGTACGAGGAGGGGTCTGTTCTGGTTTGATTAAACCAAGTCAAACTTGGCGTTAACTACTCAGAGATCTCTGCGACCAGGTCATTGGCTGTTTGTGTCAGCCGGTCAAGGATTTCTCGAACCTCAACCTCACTGGTGGCGTTATAAAGTTCTGCAGCGAAATCGCCAACTGCACGCCGCACGGATGACCACGCAGGGAAGGTCTGGGGTTCCGAGGGGCCGATCGCAGCCAACTTCACACCAGAAGCCCATACGGGGTTCTCCTGTCCATAATCAGCCAGCAGGGCTTCGGTGGAGAATTGTGTACCGTAGTAACCGCTTTCCTTCACCCAGCGTGCCTGAATTTCAGGAGAGGTAAGCCATTTGACAAACAGCCAGGACGCCATTTCGAAATCTGGCAAACTGGGAACAACGCCCAGCATTTGCTGGAAAGCATTCACGGCCAGGTGCCCGTCCGGGCCCGGGGCAGCAATCCAGCCCCAGATGTCATCATTGTCGGCTTCTTCAAAAGCTGCTTCGTAGTAGGGCTCACCAGCGGTGGAGCTCATCGTGATGATTGCCTTGCGCTGTCCTTGTTCGGGGTTCGGGTAATCCTGAGTCTGCCATTCACAACCATCGTTTTTCAGGTCCAAAATGTACATGGAAGCATCCACAGCAGCCTGAGAGGTGAAGTCGTAGGCATCGCCAGCATCATTGAGTTCTTTGCCACCGAAGGCGTACAGGAAGTGCAACCAGTTGGTGGTATTGGGGGCATAGATCAAACCGCCAGTGCCTGCAAAATCACCGCCGATGGACGTATTGTCAGCCGCAGCTGCACACACCAGGTCTTTTAGCTCGGCCGAAGTGGTGGGTGGTTGATCAAAGCCCAGCTCCTCTGCCCAGGTGAAGTTGTACACCAGCACATTAGCAGATTGGGTCATCGGGTAAGCAACCCAGGCGCCATCGGGCATGCTGCCGGCTTCTTTCAGGTGAGGATACAGGTCTGCCATCTCTTCAGCGGTCAGGCCATATTTCGCATCCTCAATATAGGGATTCAGGTCGGCAATAAAACCGACGGAATACCAGTCTGCCAGAGAATTAGTATAGGCCATCACCACATCCGGCAGGTCACCCGATTGGATGCCAGCGTTCATCTTATCTTCAACATCGCGATAGCTGCCCTGATCGAGGGAATCGACCACGATGCCATAAGGATTGGTGTCATTAAATTCATCCACCAAAGCCTGTAAAGCCGCACCGGGCGCATCGGAATACACATGCCAGAATTGAACCGTCACACCTTCAAACTCGGGAGCTTCTTCAATCACTTCTGGTTCTTCAACTTCGGGTTCCGGCTCTGGTTCAGCAGGTTTTTCTTCAACTGGCGCTTCAACTACGGGCTCTTCAACGGGCTCGGGCGCCTGTTTGGGGCCGCAAGCTGCCAGCATCAAGGAAAACAAGATGACTAGCGAAAGTAAAACATTTAGTTTTTTCATGGAATTTTCGTCTCCTCTAAATTAAAATGGTTTCAAATTAACGGATACTCGTCTTGGTTTAATGATACGTTTGAACCTCCTCTCTCTATTGCTAATCAATTAGCCTTTCAAACCTGATCGGGCAATACTATCGGTAAATTGCCGTTGTGTAAAGAAATAAATGATCAGGATTGGGATAATGGTAATAAACGCGCCGGCCATTGTCAGGTGAATTAACTGCCCGGCTTCATCCACAAAGTTCATCAAACCCACAGAAATTGGACGCCAATCGGGTGTGTTCGTCACCAGCATCGGCCAGGCCAGCGAATTCCAGGTACCAATAAAGGACAACACCAAAATAACCATCAGGGGCGCCTTTGAAAGGGGCAGCACCACCCGAAACAAAAACCGCAAGTGTCCGGCGCCGTCGATTTGAGCCGCGTCATACAGCTCATTTGGTACCTGCGCAAAAAACTGTTTAAGCAAAAAGATTGAAAAAATACTCCCCATAAATGGGATTGTCAACGCGGGCCAGTTGTTGATCCAGGGAATTGGCCCGATGCGCCCCAGCCAGGTCACCGTCAGGAAATTCGGGATGATCAGCACCATGGCCGGAATCATGATTGTGCTCAACATGATATTGAAGATCAGGTCGCGCCCCGGAAATTCAATGCGCGCGAAGGCATAGGCAGCAAACACGCTGAAGGTTACCTCACCCGAAAGGGTGATCAAGGTGATCATCAAGCTGTTCACAAAGAATTTCGAAAATTGCGCCCGCCGCCAGGCTTCTGCGTAGTTCTGAAACTGAGGCGAGGCAGGAAAAAAGGCCGTTCCCAAGGCTTCACCCAGCGTCATTAAAGAAGTGGAAATCATCCAGATGAATGGAAGCAACGAGATAAAAGCGCCTACGAACAAAACCAAGTAAGTCAGCACCTTGCGGCGCTTTGAAATGGAAAAGGAATAGGTTTTTTTAGGTTGTTTATCCATAAAACACCCGTGAGCCCTGAATCCGGTTATTGATGAGGGTTAATGTTAAGATAATGCCAAATAATACAAAAGCCATCGCAGAAGCATAGCCATAGCGAAGCTTTTCAAAGAATTCGATGAAAATCACCAGGCTGAATGTGTCCGTAGTTCCCAGGGCCATGTTGCTTCTGAAAATCCAGATGGTATTAAACGCCTTGAAAGTGCCAATGATGCCAATTAACGAGAGGAAATAGGTGGTGGGCGAGAGCAGCGGAAAGGTAATATGTCTGAAAACCTGCCATCCGCTGGCACCGTCTACTTCAGCTGCGTCGTTCAATTCCTTGGGGATATTGCCCAAACCCGCCAGGTAGATCACCGTGTTATAGCCAACAAAGGTCCACACTGAATGCAAAATGATCACGGACATTGCCAGGCTGGGGCCAGCCATCCAGGCAGGTACCGTTTTGCCGAAGTATTCGGCAATCAGGGTGATCACCCCGCGCGGTTCAAACAGCCATTTCTGGGGGGGCAGCCCCAAAGCCCGTAAGAACATGTTTACAGGGGCAGTGTGCCGGTTAGAAAACATCTGCTGAAAAACCGCTGCACTGGCAATGGCCGGGGTCACATAAGGAATAAAGTAAATAATCCGGAAGATATTCGAACCGATCAATTTCTGAAACAGCAAAACCGAGAGGAAGATTGAAAGGGTCAACTGTACTGGCACAGTACCCAGTGAGAAAAACAGCGTTACTTTAAGCCCGTCCCAAACCTGCTTATCACCATTGGCGATGATCATCGGGATTTCACCAATCAACAGCCAGCCACCCACCAGCAGCACCAACGCCGCCAGCAGATGCAGCCAAAATCCGCCATTGGTAGCCTGTGTTTCAGCCCGGCGCCAGAGGAGATAGCCCGCGCCCAGCAGGAGTACACCCGCGCTGATGGAGATCACCTGCGGCCAAATGCCCGGATCGCTGCCCTCAGCCAGGGCGACCTCGTACGCGCCAGCCACTTCTTGCAATGTGAAAGCCAGCAAACCAATCCCCACGCTCAGCGCCAGAAAACCCAGGGCAAAAAATATTTGGTAATTAAAATTCCTGCGATTCCGCCAAAGCCGCCTGATGAGCAGACTAACGGCTACACTTGCCAGCAGCGCCAGCAAAAATATTCGCCAGGCGGGCAGTACAGCCTCTGCGCGTAGTGCTTCGCGCAGGAAGTCTGCAAATACAATCTGTCCTCGTTCCAAACCGCGCACTTTAAAGGCGATATCCAGTACTTCGGGTAAGGCGTGATAAAACCAGTTAAAAAACGCCAGCACCGTTACCATAAACAAAAAACCAGGGAAAATAGCCAGCCAGGGTTGATCAGCGTGTTTTTTCTTCAGTTTTAAAATGTGTTGAATGATGAAACAAACAAGGGCCAGCGCACCAATCCCGAGGAAAAAGGCAATCACATAAGCCAGGTTACCGACGGCTGTCCCGTAATTTTTCAGCCCGATCATATCACCCCGGACAATGCGCCAGCGGTGCAAACTTACATAAAGCGCGAAAAATACCGGGAAGATGCCAAACAAAAAGACGAGGATGGAAGCAGGGGCGATAAAGATGTAGGCGGTCAGATATTCCTTCAAGCGCCGTCCCTGGCGCCCGGTAATAGACCTTAGCAAAAAGCTTTTTTTCTTCATAGCTTCTCGATTAATCCGATTGATGCAGCATTGCCATGTTTTTAAGCGCCTTGATCGGTTCCCGGCACACGAACCCTGGTTTGGCTATCGAAGCTTGCCGGGTTTGTTGTACCTGATCCGCCACGTCACTAAGCCTGGAACTTGATTATACCAACGATTCATCTCAGGCGGGTTTCTTTAATCCGATATTTTAAGGCAATACCAAACAACCGGCTCGATTTGCAAAGTGAACGATGAAAGTATCTTTTGAGAAGGGAGCTGGTTGTTTGTCCACAAGTCTTAACGAGGCATCTCAACCCGGCTTAACTTTACCGGCTCATACGCAAGATTTCAGCGACCATATCCGGGTTGAGGTGATTACGTTCGCCCAACAAAACCTGGCGC
Source organism: Chloroflexota bacterium (assembly GCA_012522475.1). Lineage (GTDB taxonomy): Bacteria > Chloroflexota > Anaerolineae > Anaerolineales > Anaerolineaceae > Brevifilum. The sequence goes on from JAAYKH010000068.1 coordinate 38,454, forward strand.
GATTCAAAGCGCGCCCTGATGCGCTCAGCAGCGTCATCGGGATCAATATCGAAGTCGGTCAGCTTGGTGGGCATCCCCAGACGATTGAAAAACTGAATCATTTGGTCCAGGCCAGCCCGAATCACTGCTTCGCCTTCGCCGCTCAAACCCCAAACCCGGCGGGCATATTGCACCAATTTATCCGCCTTATACTGGCGTTGATGCCAGAACAAATAGGGCATAACCACAGCCAGCGATTCGGCATGATCAATCCCATAAAAAGCGGTGAGCTCATGCCCAATCATATGTGTTGCCCAATCCTCGGGAACACCTTTGTTGATCAGTTTGTTAAGTGCGCTGGTGGCAGCCCACATGAAATTGGCGCGTGTAGCATAATCCGGCGGGGTTTTTAGCGCATCTTCGCCAATTTCCTGGAGTGTGAGCAGAATTCCCTCGGCCTGTCGATCCTGTAATAAAGCATCCACAGGATAGGTGGCATACTGTTCCAGCACATGAGCATACGCATCCACAATACCATTGCGCACCTGTTTAATGGGCAAGGAGAAGGTCGTCGTCGGGTCTAAGATTGAAAACAGCGGGAAAACAGCTTCGCTCGCCCAGGCTACCTTTTCCTCGGTGGACCGGCGAGAAATCACAGATGTACCGTTCATCTCGGAGGCTGTCGCTGGCAGGGTTAATACCGTTCCTAACGGCAGCGCATCACCCAGTTTGATAGCCGTTTCCTTGGTCACAATATCCCATACCGCATTACCCCGGTACGGGATGCCTGCGGCAACCAGTTTCGCCCCGTCGATCACCGAGCCTCCACCCACTGCCAGAACAAAATCCACGCCCTTTTCGCGGCCTAAAAGAATGGCTTTCATCAGGGTGTCATAATCTGGGTTGGGTTCAATACCTGCGAACTCAATGATATTCCGACCGGTCAGCGCTGAAACTACCTGCTCGTACACGCCATTGCGCTTGATCGATCCGCCCCCATATAACATTAACACCGACGCACTCGGCGGAACCAGGTGCTTTAAATTGGCAATGGTACCCTGGCCAAAAACAATCCGGGTTGGGTTGAAATATTCAAAGTTATTCATGGCATGCTTCCTCTTGTTAATCCTTGTTTTAATCTGGGTCTTGATATACCTCCCAGGTAATTTTTTATCAATCGTGATAAGTGTCGCAAATTCTCACTCCTCGGGTCGGTTTTGTTTTGAAGCTTGAATCGCCGCGGTCAAGTGGGCGCCGATCAGGACGATAAGCGCCGTTAGATAAACCCAGAATAGCAACGCCACAATCGTACCTAACGAACCATACACCAGTTGATATTGGCTGAGTCCGCTGCTCAGGTACCAGGTGAAACCGTTATTTAGCAGCACCCAGGCCACGCCAGCGATCAGCCCACCAAAAAAAGAAGCCCGACGGCTGACATCCACCGTGGGAACCCACTGGTACAGCGCCCCAAACATCATCCAGTTCACCAATACCGGCACCAGGAAACCCCCAATTTGCCAGATAATGGTTTCGTGCAAATAAAAGCCATTAATGGGTATCTCGATCACGGGTATCAAGCCAATTAAAGTTGAGACTACCAGAGAGAGTAATAAGAGCAGGCCAATGCTGAAAAAGATCACCAATCCCCGTAACCGGCCTTTGAAAAAGTCCAGTAAAACTGCCTGCGGAAAGGCACGATTAATATTCCTGGCTAAAATATTAAAGACACTGGTTGCAGACCAAACCAACGATAACAGCGCCACAAAGGTCACCGCTCCACGCAGCCTGAGCACGTGATTCATGTTCTGGATAACCAAGTCTTCAGCACCGGGGATGACGCCTTCTAATAAGTTTAAGAGCTGGATTTGTGCGACCTGGGTATCTACAAAAAAGCTGCCAACTACAATGAACACCAGCAGCATCGGAAAGATCGAAAAGAAAGCATAATAAGCGAGACTGGCCGCGGTTTCCGCCCCGCGCTCTTCAGCAAACCTGACCATGGTCATCCGGAGAATTCCCAAAACACCGCCGCTGAGATCATCAATTCGGTGATAGCGAGCTTTCAACCATACTGTGGCTTTTTGATAAATTTCTTTAAACTTCATCATCAATTTTTTAATGGCCTGGGCTTTATTATACTTAGTTAATTGCAAAGGCTAAAAAACATCACAGGTTCACCCGCCCTTCCATAACCGGGCCATCATCAGGCTTTGCCTCAAGTATAATTGCACCTGGCGATCAATTCAGCGTAAAGGACAATAAGTATGGAAATTAAAACCATCCAAAATTACTATGCTGCCCGCGGCTTGCAATGGCCCAGTGCGAAGGATGCCCTGTGGTTTTTCCTGTCAGAGGTGGGTGAACTGGCCGAAGCTTACCTGGCACACCATAAAGAGGCGCTCACAGCAGAAGAAATTGAAATGCTGAAAGTCTTTTCAGAGGAGGGGTATCACGCCGATGAGATCGTCTCCCGTGTGGAAGGCTGGATCCGAAACAATGATCGGGTAAAAAAAGAGGATATCGGCAAAGAAGTTGCCGACTGCGAGATGATGCTTGCAGTCTTCATGTACAGTTTAACGCAGAGCACCCCGGATGAGGCTTTGCTAAAAAAGATGCAGGAGAAATTGGGCAGTCGAGCAGATTTATTAAACGATTAACCACAAGCAGGCAGGGTTTTCAGGCCGCCTGAACAAGGGTTTTTGTTCCGTCAAATTACTTTTCCCTTTCCAGACCTGCAGCTCGGCTCCAGAGATTCCACAACGATCAATGATACAGTAGATGATCGCTGTCAGACCGAATAAAAATCCCCTGGCAAGTTTGCCAGGGGATTTTTGCTCGAAACGGTAATCTGACCTAATTTTGTAAGTATTCGTAACGTGCCTTTAATGTGTTCGTGATATAGTTTTGCCACAAATCGATCATAACCTGAGTTTTATAATCATGGGTCGAGAAGGTCTGCCAGATCATGCGTCCGTCCATGCACTCGGCCAACAATCCAAATTTTGAATCATCATTTTGCAAGAGTCCTCCCAACAGGCGCGCCTCGGAATCCGGTTTGACCTTAAGAAAATCACCGACATCCCCGTACCACATCACATTATGGGGAATTAACATGCTGATAGGGTTAGGATCTGAGAACAACGGATGCTCCGGGTCAAGCAGGTGTACCAGATACAGGTTCAGGTTGTCGCCCACCTCCCGCTGCCAATCCTCTTGAAAGTTGATCCCGCATTGCTGCATCACCGGCTGAATGCGCCCATAGGTGATATCATCGATATACCAGACTTCCAGGATAATGCTCGCCCCGCGTTCCATCTGTTCAGCAAGCGCGTCGAAGTATTCACCTGAAATATTATCCCTGGATTCTGCGCCAATGATAATTAAATCCCATTGGGTGGCTGAATTTAATTGCGAGAGCAAGTCACCCATAGCGTCCTTCACGTTGGTGGTGTTACTCCTCAAGCGCAAACCATCGAGGGCGTCTTGCATCACGATTGTTGCACCCAGACCGTACATATCATCGTATAACAGGATCTGGGCAGAGTGGATCCACTCATCAAAAGTCAGCTCGGATTCAGGCTCGACCACAGGCTCAATTTCGGTTGGTTGTTCCACAATTTCTCTGGTTGGCTCAAGAGTCTCTATTTGGGTATCCGCTTGGGAAGGAGATGTCGGTTCATCGGCTTCCGCCGGTTCAACTTCCGCTAAACGGGTTTGTTCCACGGCAACACTGGTTTGTTGAACAGCCAGGGCTGCTTGGGTGCTTTGTGTTTCCTGGTCTTTCGAAAGAAAAGAGTTCACCAAATTACAGGACATGATAGCAAGTCCTGCTGCGACAATACACACAACAAAGAAAATTTTTCGGTTCATTGTTAACTCCTAAGCGCATACACCGAGGTTATTAGCACTAATTATATACATAAATCGTCTTAATTCAAAATCCACAAGTTTTATATTGGCTCTGCCAGTTCAATATTTTATTTCCTCCCATCAAGCGCTTAACAGGGCCAGGAAATTCATCTCAAAACCGTAGAACGGCAATTGCCAAATTTTTCGCGGTAGAATACATTGTTGAAACCACCTCAAATCGCTTCGCAAAGGAATTATCAAGATGATACAAGCAATTGAGCGAAAAAGAATATACCTGTATATTGCCTTCGCTTTTGGAATATCCTGGGCAACGGCCCTGGTTATTTACCTGACCGGCGGCCTGGAAAACAGTCCAGCTCTCAACATTGCTGGCATTCAGATCAGCCTGGCCATGCTCCTAATGGCATCATTGTATATGTTCGGCCCGGCTCTGGCAAATATCATTGCCCGGGCGCTCACCAAAGAAGGCACACAAAATCTGCATCTCAAGCCAAATTTTAGCCAGGGCCGCTGGCTTTGTTTTCTGGCGGCGTGGTTGCTGCCCGGTCTATTGACCATCATCGGGTTGGCCCTGTTCTTTTTCGTTTTCCCGCGAAATTACGACCCTGAACTAACGGCACTAAAAACCCAAATGGACCTGGCCGGTGCACAGATGGTAAGCCCTTGGTTTGTTGTTATTGCACAGGTCATTCAAGCCACTCTGCTTGCCCCTGTGTTGAATGCTTTGCCCTCCTTTGGCGAGGAGTTCGGCTGGCATGGTTACCTGCTGCCCAAGCTATTGCCGCTGGGCGGTCGCAAAGCAATCTTGCTCACAGGCATAATCTGGGGCGTATGGCACTGGCCACTAATCCTGATGGGCTATAACTACGGCTCGGGCTATTTCGGCGCGCCATACCTGGGCCTCCTGGCTATGGTTTGGTTTTGTATTACCTCTGGCGCTGTTTTCGGATGGCTGGATATAAAAGCCGGCAGTGTCTGGCCAGCGGTGATCGGTCATGGCGCCCTGAATGGCATCGCAGCACTCAGTTTGTTATTTCTCGCCGGTGAGCCCAACACGTTATTGGGTCCGACCCCAGTGGGGATAATCGGCGGGGCAGGGTTCACCATCCTCGCAGCGATCCTCTTCCTCACGCCAAACGCATTTACATCCCAGGAAAAATAGAAGCGCCGTAAACACCGCACCTGCCAGATCAGTCGTCCCAGCCCGCCTCGCCAATCAAAGGCACAAAGACCACCGGGATATTCACCGATCGGGTGAACTGGTCATCAATGTGCTGCCACACCTCTAATTGTTGTGAATAACGCGGTCCTACCGGAAGGACCAATCGCCCCCCTGGCGCCAATTGGTCCAGCAGGGCCTGGGGCACCGCCGGTGCGGCTGCAGCCACCAGAATGCGGTCATAGGGTGCAGCCGGCGGATAGCCCTGGCTGCCATCCCCCACATGCACCTTAATCCGCTGATAACCCAGGCTTTCCAGAGTTTCTCTGGCTGTTCGAGCCAGTTCGGGGTGGCGTTCAATCGAGTGCACCTCACCCGCCAGCTCTGCCAATATCGCCGCCTGGTAGCCCGACCCGGTGCCCACATCCAAAACACGGTGCTCAGGGTGCACATCCAGGAGTTCCGTCATCAACGCCACAATATAGGGTTGAGAAATAGTTTGCCCGCCGGCAATTTTTATCGGGTTGTCAGCATAGGCATTACCACGCACTTCCTGCGAGACAAACAGGTGCCGGGGTACACTGCGCATCGTTTCCAGGACCCGTTCATCTTCAATCCCCCGGTTGGCAATTTGATAAGTCACCATACGCTCACGCTCATCCTGATAGCGTTTCATGTTCATCCTCCCCAATCAGCCGCCTGGCGATCAATCGGTCGACCTTCCCCATAGGATAGTCCGGCAAGGTGGCGGCTTTTGCCCACACCAAAGCCTGGCCTTCCATCCCCCGGGGCTCAACGCCCGGCGCCAATCTGCATAAAAAAGCATGCAATGTGATCTTAAAATGTGTGTATGCATGCTGATAGCGACCAAAGGGTTGACCCACGTTAATTTCTACGCCCAATTCTTCTCGAATTTCTCGCTGCAAACAAGCGGGGAGGCCCGCATCGCCTTTTTCGAGAGTGCCCCCAGGAAATTCCCATAACCCCGCCAGTAAGCCACCTGGCGGACGTTGTGAAAGGAGCACCCGCTCATCCCGCTGGATGACAGCGGCAGTCACCGTGAGATGGGGAACCTTCTTCTTAGGCAGAACGACCGGTCGCTGATCTTGCAAACCAAGAAGGAACGCCTGGCACGTCTGATTAATAGGGCAAAGTTTACAATGCGGGTTTTTTGGCGTACAAATCAGCGCACCCAGCTCCATCAGCGCCTGGTTATAATCCCCCGCCTTTCCAGCAGGAAGGTGTTCCTGGGCCAATTTCCAAAACAATCGCTCTCCCTGGGTACTGCGAGCCGGCAGGCTGACATCAAAATAACGCGCCAAGACCCGCCGAACATTCCCATCCACAGCCGGCACGTCCTCGCCAAAGGCGATTGAAGCAATGGCGCCCGCGGTGTAATCACCAACACCCGGCAGACGCTTTAGCGCATTACGGGTGCGGGGAAGTTCGCCGCCTAATTCTTGCACCACCTGCTGCGCCGCCCGGTGCAGGTTGTGCGCTCGTCTGTAATAGCCCAACCCCTCCCAGGCCGACAAAACCACCTGTTCATCAGCGAACGCCAGCGCGTGAATATCCGGGAATTCTTCCATCCAACGTTTGAAATAAGGGATCACCGTTTCCACCTGGGTTTGCTGCAACATAATTTCCGAAACCCAGGTTTTATAAGCAGAAGGATTAAAACGCCAGGGCAAATTTCTGGCGTTGTTTGTGTACCAATCCAATAAGCGCTGTGCAAATGTCATCAGAACTGAAAGCCGCCCGCCAATGGCGTCAGCTTCAACTGATAGTTTTTAACATAATCCAATAAATGGTGATTTAATTCTTGCCAGGCTTCTGAATTGATGATCTTTTGTGCTTTTTCAAAGCCAGGGACAACTGCGCCGACCAAGATTTGTGGCTGCTCACCATAGATTGTCACCCAGGCGTCGCTGAGCGCCAGACCTAATTTCTGCACGCCCGGCATAAAGCTGCGCACAACAAACTCAAAATACTCCTGTTCCTGACCCTCTTTGATATCCCAGGACATGATGACTTTGACATTCATTGCTAACTCCTTATGCTACCCGGAAAAATTCTTTGATTAAAGGCTTAAATCCAGCACCATGACCCGAATTTCCTCGGGCAATGAAGCACGGCTTTGAATTTTAATCGATTGCTCAGTTTCGACAGTGGTTAACCCCATCTCTTTCAAGAATTTTGAAAGCGGGTCCAATTTGAGTAAGGATTTACTCATGCCGTAATGCATGGGGATCACGATATTCGGCTCGAGCAGGCTGATCACCTCGGCGGCCTTAGCTGCGTTCAAGCTGGTATCACCGCCAATTGGTACCAGGGCAACATTCACCTCACCCAACCCCTCAACTTCCGTCTGGCTGGGCATACTGTTCAACTCGCCCAGATGTGCAACGGTCAAACCGCTATAATCAATCACATACACCGTGTTGTGGACCGCATCGTCCGCGGCTTTTCTGCTCCTGCCGTTGATCCGGACGCCGGTGATAAAAACACCGCCAATTTCATATTCACCCGGGCCGTTAATTTCAAATGTTTTCCCACGAATCGCTTCGAGGTGGTTGTGGGCAGGATGATCACAACTCACCGTGACCACATCTGCACGCAACTTGCCGGGATCAATGCCCACCACCGCCGGATCATAGGGGTCGGTTACTACCGAAGCCATGCCGCGCTCAGTGATTCTGAAACAAGAATGTCCGTGCCAGGTAATTTCCATACAACCTCCAATCTAATCTATTGAATTATACAACGTCATGCCAAATTACGGTTAGCGCGTGTTGAAAAAAAACGTCAAATTCTTTCCTGCAGGTAAAAGGAGTTTGGAATCAGGAACCAGAGCGGGTGATCAGAGGGTTGTTGGATGTGATGCTTTAGGAAAAGATACACCACGAACGGATGACTGAGTAAGACCCCGCCGTCATCCGTCTAATATGCCAGGTTTCACCTTCAACTTATAGCCAGCCTGGTCAATACAAATCTCTGGATACTTTTAAAACCCTTCCAAATAGCTGAGGTCTGCAATACCTTCTGCCAGGCCCGCAATACGCTGCATCAAAGCCAACCGGTTGCGCCGGAGGCCCTCTTCTTCTGCCATGACCAGCACTTCATCAAAGAAACGGTTGATGGTGGGAACCATTTGAGAAACAACCTGCAGGAAATTATCCACCTCAGCCGTGCCCTGTAAGCTTTTTTCAGCCTCGTTAATAACCGCATACAGAACCTGTTCGGCTTCAGTCTCAAATTGGGACGGGTCAACACGAAAGGATTCTTCCATACCCCGGGTAATACGCACACAGCGGCTGAAAGCCGGCAGGATGGTCATCCAATCTTCACGAGAGGCCCATTGACCGAGCGCTTCCACCCCCAGCAGCGTCGCGTATGGGTCGGTGCCTTTCTCCGCCAGAACCGCATCGACAACGTCATAGGGATGCCCCACCTCAAGCAGCATCACCCGCAAGCGGCGCTGGATGAACGCCAAACAAGCCTGCAGGTCTTCCTCTGCTACGTCAACCGGCAACCCCTTGGCGGCAGTTTCCAGGCCCCAGCGCAGGTTAAAGGGCTGCTGCCAGGCGATTAAATTCTGGCAGATACCCAGTGCTGCCCGCCTTTGGGCAAAGGGGTCCTTGGTTCCAGAGGGCGGTAGTTTAACCGCAAACAGGCCCATCAGACTGTCCAGGCGGTCAGCCAAACCAACTACAAGCCCGGGTTTCGATTCAGGTTGAAGGTCATCATCAAAGCGCGGCAGGTAGTGTTCAAAGATCACCTCAGCAACCGCGGCTGTTTCACCACTTTGTAATGCGTAATAACGACCCATTGCGCCCTGCAGGGAGGTCATTTCAACCACCATTTCCGTGGCCAGATCAGCTTTGGCCAGCCAGGCAGCCCGAAGAGTCGTTTCCAGCTCGGTGGGTGTTAATTGCATTTGCTCGCCCAGGGATGTAACCAACGCCATTAATCGCTGGGTTTTATCCAAAAACGAGCCCAGTTTAGCTTGAAATGTGAGTGTATTTAATTGAGCCACAAAGGATTCAAACGGACGTTCAAGGTCCTTTTGAATAAAGAATTTGGCATCATCAAAGCGCGCCAGGATCACCTGTTGATTGCCGTCAGTAACCACATCCAAGTGATCCTCAACGCCGTTGCTGATGGCAATAAAATAGGGCAGCAAATTACCCTGGGAATCTTCAACCACCAGGTAGCGCTGGTGTTTCTTCATCACGGTCGTTAATACCTCGGGGGGCAGCACTTCCAGAAATACCCGGTCGAATTCACCGCGTAACGCTCGCGGTTTTTCCACCATCTGGGTCACCTCGTGGATGAGGCCCGGGTCCGCTTGGACTCGCCCTCCAACCGCCTCTGCCAAAGCCTGTACTTGCTTTTGGATTTCAGCTTCACGCACCTGGGGGTCGAGGATAATTCCCTGATTTTCTATTTTTAACAGGTAATCCTGAGGAGATTCAACTGCAAATTCTGCTTCGGGCGCAAACCTCAGGCCACGCGTTACCCGCCCGCTGGTATTGCGGGCAAAGCTGAAGGGCACCACGGTCTCCCCGTGCAAAGCTAACAGCCAGCGAACCGGGCGCGAGAAAGACACACGAGATTCATTCCAGCGCATCGATTTGTTAAATCGAATCCCTGCCAGCAAATTCGCCAGAGCGCTTTCCAAAACCTGGTAAGCCAGTGCGCCCTGTTCGCTGATTTTTGCTACCATATAACGGCCGCCATCCACCTCCACTACCTGGAGCTGCTGAACATCAATGCCCTTACTGCGGGCAAAGCCCATCGCAACCTGGGTCGGGTTACCATCAGCGTCAAAGGCCCGTTCAGCCGGCGGCCCCTTAACGTCCCGTTCAAGGTCGGGCTGACGGCCTGCCAGGTCCTCCACCAGCACCACCAGGCGCCGGGGTGTGCCCATCACGCGCACCGGCCCATGTGCCAAACGCAGATCCGCCAGCATCGCCGGTACGTCTTCCTCAAGTTGTGAGATCGCACCGGTCAGATCACTGGCAGGAAGTTCCTCGGTGCCAATTTCCAGCAAAAATGGCGCTGTGTCTGTGGCGATTTCAGCCCCAGCTTCTTTTACGGGTTCAGCGCTGGCAGCAGGTTGTTCCAGCCAGGGAAACCCCGCCTGTTCACGTTGCTTAAGATAAGCTTCAGCCACCCGGCGCGCCAGTTCGCGCGTGCGGGCAAACAAGGCCTGGCGTTCTGTCACGCCCACCGCACCGCGTGTATCCAACACATTAAAGGCATGCGAGGTCTTTAAAACATAATCATGCGCTGGCAGCACCAGGCCGGCTTCAATGGCCCGCTCTGCTTCTTTTTCAAACAAATCGTACATCTTGCGTACGCTGTCCACGTCAGCCACTTCAAAATAATAAGCGCTGTGTTCACGCTCCCCCATCAGGTTAACGTCACCATTGGTGCGCTCAGCATTCCACTGAATATCCTTAAAATGGCGCACGCCTTGCAAGGTCATGGCGATGCGTTCCAGCCCGTAGGTAATTTCAACCGAAACGGGGTCCAGGTCAACACCGCCGCATTGCTGAAAATAGGTGAACTGGGTGATCTCAACGCCATCCAGCCAGACCTCCCAGCCCAGGCCCCAGGCACCGATGGCCGGTTGTTGCCAGTTATCCTCCACGAAACGTATGTCGTGACGGGTGGGGTCTATCCCCATTGCTTGCAGGGATGCCAGGTAGATTTCCTGCGGGTTGCCCGGTTCGGGTTTAAGAATCACCTGATACTGGTAAAATTGCTGCAATCGGTTGGGGTTATCACCGTATCGAGCATCGTCCGGGCGAATGGAAGGTTCAACATAGGCCACATGCCAGGGCTCAGGGCCTAAAACACGCAAAAATGTTGCCGGGTTCATTGTTCCCGCCCCAACCTGGGTGTAATAGGGTTGCCAGATCAGGCAGCCACGGTCTGCCCAGAACTGTTGCAATTTCATGATGAGTGCTTGAAAATGAACGGATTCCTTCATAACCTGTCCCATCTCGGTGGTTTTTCCACGGTTTCGAGAAATAATTTTTTAAATGCAGTCAATTTAACCCCGTTATTATACCATTGGAAAGCGGTAACAATTGCCGTACGACGCGTATTCCGGCCGTTCAGGCGAAGATTGTGCAGTTATGCCAACTAAAAAAGCCGACCTGTAAAGCCCCGCTTAATCGGACTCAAGCTCATCTTTTGATGAACCCTTGATTTTACGCATAAAATCTGGCGTGTTCAAGTGGCTTTCCAGTAAATAGGAAAAATAGGCCTCTGTCAGCGAAGCCATGCCTTGGTTAATCACATCAGGAACCACAAGAGAAGCGACGGTTTTCCAATCGGAGCGTTGGAAGTGGCGCAGATAGCGCAAAACATCCGTCTCAATCGGCCAGGCCTCCCCGCGCCCCCGCCCACAGGCAGGACAGACCACACCGCCGCCCAAAGGCGAGAAAAACTGGTCTTGCGCCTGGATAACAGCGTTGCAGTCGATACAATTAAAGAGTTGCGGGCGATAACCCAATAAATTTAGCAGCCGGATTTCATAGTATCTTACGGCTGTTTCCGGCGATTCCAGCGTTTCCAAACGGTCCAGCGTTTGTGAAATTAACCGAAACAGCCCGGGGGTTGAACCTTCCTCATAAGTGAAGCGGTCCAGCACCTCCACCACGTAAGATGAGAGGGTCATCCGATGCAAATCCGCTCTTAATTGTGTCCTTGGTTTAAGGGCTTCAGCCTGAGTGATAATATCCAGGTCGCGCCCCTTAGCCAGGGATAAGCGCACCTGTGTAAAGGGCTCTAAATGGCCGGCTTTACGGGAACTGATCTTGCGGACCCCCTTAGCAATGGCAGAGATTTTACCTTTCTCCAGCGTAAACAATCGCAAAATCCGGTCTGCTTCTCCGTACTCAAAATGTCTCAATACAATGGCTTGGACCTGATATGTACGGCTTTCTCTTGCCATGAGGTTTCACCTGGTAAGAATGGAAAATCTCGCGCCGGTCAGACGGCTGGGGCGCGCTTTTATACAGGGCTTAATTTCATTTTCCCCTGGCGGCATCCAGATCGGCCCCGCCAAAGGCATGCGGTAAGAGTTCCGCCACCGTCAATTCGTGCACCAGGTGGCCTTGCAAGTCGGCAATCAGCACAACAGTATCTAGGCCGAATTCAGCCAGCACCTGCCGACAAGCCCCACAGGGCGTACCCCCATTCCTGGTAACAACAGCAATTGCGGTAAAAGACCGCTCCCCTTCAGAGACAGCCTTAAAAACTGCCACCCGTTCGCCGCACACCGTAAGCGGATAAACCGCGTTTTCAATATTCGCCCCTTCATAAATTTTGCCCGTTTTTGTTAGCAGCGCTGCGCCAACCGCATATTTCGAATAGGGTGCATACGCGCGTTGCTGGGCTGCCCGCGCTTTTTGGATTAATGTCGTTCGAATTTCATCCGTTAACATCCCTATGTCCTTTCTTGGTACTTTCTAAGGCATCTTTTCTGGCGCGCACTTTCACAATTCTACGACCGTCCACCTGTTCAACAATCAGTGTCAGGCCATCACAGTGTAATTCCTCACCGCCAGTGGGCACATCACCAATCTCACTATAGATAAAACCGCCAATTGTATCTGCATTGTCGATTGCGATGTTCGTTTCCATCACCTCGTTGAAGATATCCAAATCAACGCGTCCCTGGAAGACATATTCATTTTCGCCTACTTGCAAATAGGGTAGCTCTTCGCTTTCATCGTATTCATCACGGATTTCACCGATGATCTCTTCGACAATATCCTCTAATGTAACCACGCCCGCCACCCCGCCATACTCGTCCACCACAATAGCCAGGTGCATGTTGCGCGATTGCATCTCGGCCAGGACTTCGTCGACTTTTTTTGCTTCCGGAACAAAATAAGCCAGCCTGAGCAACTCGCGATGGTCGGCAATCAGCGCGTCATCCTGCTGCAAACTGAGCAAATCTTTGGCATACAGCAAACCAACCACGTTGTCGACAGTCTCTTCATAGACCGGTACTCGGGAATGCCCGCCCTGGATAAAGGCCCTCCGGGCTTCGCCCAGAGTGCTGTGAATATCCAGCATAATCACATCGATGCGCGGCACCATAATCTCTTTGGCCAACGTATCACCAAACTGAAAGATGGAGTAGATCATTTCTCGCTCGCCCTTTTCCAACGAGCCCTCGTGCTGACCGACTTCAACCCAGTTTTTTAAGTCTTCTTCAGTCATCGATGCCAGCGTAAGCCGTTTAGCGTTTGGGCCAAGCACCGCCAGCAAGGTGGACGCAAGCGGCGAGAACAGGGTATTGAGCACACCAGCAACGCCGTTAAACCGGATGGCATATTCTTCTGTAGCCCGCATAACACGAGCTTTCAGGGCGTATTCAAGGAATATCAGCAAGATAACTGCAACCATTAAATACAGGAATAGCAGGCCCATGCTCAGGCTCGGCAGGATAGAGAGCATAACGGTCACAAAGAAACCTGCCAGCGCAAAATGCAGAAAAGTGTGAGCAATGTATAACCCCACCCTCAAACGCGGTTCTTCGATCAGATGCACCGTCATTTCAATCCTATCCTCACGGCCTTCGCGCAGGTTTAACAGGTAAGGCAGTCTGGCATGGCTGTAACTGGTTTTTATCGCTACGACCAGCAAATCGAGCAGCAAACTAATAATCAAGAAAATCCACGGCAACAAGTTATGGGTCACTTTTCTCCAACTTACGTACTACTTTAGCCGGCACACCCATCACCAGGGTATCTTCGGGAACATCGTGGGTAACCACAGAACCCGCACCGGTGATACTGCGCGCACCAATTTTCACCGGCGCCACCAGCATGGTATCACTGCCAATAAAAACTTCATCGCCAATCTCGGTCAGGTTTTTGTTGGCACCATCAAAATTACAGGTGACCGTTCCCGCACCGATGTTGACGTTTTTTCCAATTTTAGCATCACCAATGTAGGAAAAATGGCCCACCTTGGTGCCCGGGCCCAAATAAGCTTGCTTGACCTCTCCAAAATTACCTAAATGGACGCCTTCGTCAAGAATCGCACCTTTGCGCAGATGGCAGTAAGGGCCCAAGGTGACGTGATCGTGCACTTCAGCCTGTTCAAGCACAGAGGACAGCAAATGAGCATGGTTCCCAACTTTAGAATCAATGATGGTCGTATCGGGACCAATTTGACAATCTTCGCCAATGACCGTTTCACCACGCAAGTACGTGTTGGGCAGGATGACTGTATCTACGCCAATTTGCACACCGACTTCGATATAGGTGCGTTCGGGGTCGAGAACGGTCACACCTGCCAGCATCCAGGCCTCATTGATGCGTTTTCGCATCACTTTTTCAGCTTCCGCCAGGTGCAGCCGATTGTTCAATCCAATGGCTTCATCAGGATCATCCAGCACCAACGCTTCAACCGGAAAGCCCTCCGCAACAGCCAGGCCAACGACATCTGTCAGGTAATATTCGCCTTTGGGTGAGACAGGGATTTTCGCCAGGGCAGACCAGAGCCATTGCGCATCAAAACAATAGGCACTGACATTGTATTCACAGATGGCCAGCTGTTCCGGTGTGGCGTCAGCCTGCTCAACAATCGCAACGACATGGCCTTTCTCATCTCGAATTACCCGCCCAAAACCGCGTGCCTCCTCCCCGATGAAACTGGTCATCGTCACCGGGCTGTGCGAAGCTGCGTGCAGGTCAATCAACTGCTTCAACGAGTCCTCTCGCAATAAGGGCATATCTGCAAAGGTTACCAGGAGCCGATCGGCTTTCGCCTCCAGAAAAGGCTGAGCCATCATCACCGCATGCCCGGTACCCAGTTGTTCCGCCTGGAAGGCGAAAGTCGCTACATCACCAACTACGGCTTTAACCACGTCGGCGCCGTGCCCAACAACAATCAACGGGGGCTGATCGACCAAACCAAGAACGGCATTCAACGCAAACCAGATTAAGGGTTTACCTGCTAAAGGATGCAACACTTTGGGGAGTTTAGAGCGCATACGGGTGCCCGCACCCGCAGCCAGAATGATGGAGGCTAAGGTCATAATTACGGTCCTTCGTTTATCGAACAGTCATGCACATTCGCAAACCACAATCCTCCAGGTTAAAGACAAACCCACGAGGAGGGCAATCCTGGTGTTGGTTTGCCTTACCCGTGAGGTGTCGATGGGGGTCAGTTTCTTGGTTCGTCAAAGTTTTGGTTCAAAATGGCCGGGGCACCAGGATTCGAACCTGGATCAACGGATTCAAAGTCCGCTGTGCTGCCATTGCACCATGCCCCAGAATTGTAGCCCTGATTCTAACACATTTTTAGCGGATGTCCAACCCGCACAAAGGGTCAATTTCTTTAACTTCAACTTTTTTTCAAGCAGCGATGGGCGTTTTATTGGTTTCGGAATTAAAAACGAGGTTGACTAAAATTTTAATTAACCTCGTTATGGCAGTTAATTGAGTTACTTGAATTGGTCTTTAAATTTTTCTTTTGCCCGCCCAATCCTGACCATGGTTACAATTCCAATGAAACCGATCAGCAACCCTGCTACCGACAAGCTGTAGGCCAGAAAGTTCAGAAAGAACGTTGACCGCAAAATTTGTAGCACCATCAACAAAGGCAAGATCACGCTTACCAGCATCATGCTGCCGCCCAGCAGGATTGTTTTCCAGGGTTGCCATTTAATGATCATCTGTACAACCAGCAAGCGGCCATTTGGCCCGGTTTCGGCGTAAAGTGTGGCGGTTCTTCAACCTCGCACAAGCCCCTGATGATATAAGGGCAACGAGGATGGAACCGGCACCCAGAGGGAGGTTTAACCAGGCTGGGGGGTTCTCCCGGCGGCACATCGCGGTAGCGGGTGGCATTGTCGGCATCCGGGTCGGACGTAGCTTCCATCAATGCTTTGGAATAAGGGTGCAGCGGATCGTGCACAATCGCGTCGATCATGGTCTTCTCAACAGCCTGTCCCGCATACATCACAAAGACGCGCTCAGAGAAGTAGCGCACCGTCGAAAGGTCATGCGTGATGTAAATCACCGCCAGATGGTGCTTTTCCTGCAAAGATTGCATCAAGCGCAAAATTTCAACGCGTACCGAAGCGTCCAGCATCGAGACAGGTTCATCAGCTACAATCAACTTGGGTTCGAGCATCATCGCGCGGGCCAGTACAACCCGTTGCTGCTGTCCACCACTGAGCATATGGGGATACTTCTCCAAAAAGTCTTCCGGCGGGCTCATTTTAACTTCTTCCATGGCCCGGTAAATTCTTTCACGCCGCTCTTCTTTGCTTTTTATACCGTTAATGATCATCGGTTCCGCAAGAATTGTCTGCACATTCATAAATGGGGGCAATGCACCGTAAGGGTCCTGCTGCACATAACCCACATTAGAGCGAAAGGCGCGCATTTCTGAAGCTTTAAGTTGGCTCAGCGTCTGGCCTTCAAAGATGATATCACCTGCTGTGGGCTGGTATAACCCCAGGATGCTCTTCATCAACGTTGTTTTTCCACAACCGCTTTCTCCCACAATTGCAATCGTCTCACCATAATGGAGGTCAAAGCTGACTCCGTCAACTGCGTGAACATAGCCAGAAATGCCGAATCCAAATCGCCGCAGTTCAAACCAGATCTTCAGGTCCTGCACAGATAGCAACACCTCATCTTTACGATTGGTCTTTTGCGTTCCTTCTACCGGCGCCTCATGTGATTCTGTCAATGTTTTATCCATCATCATCATTTCTCCTTATTTCACATGCAGCCAACATTTAACCGTGCGGCCTTCGACACTAACGGTCGGGGGATCTTCAACACAAGGCTCAAAGCGAGAAGGACAGCGGTCATAAAAGCGGCAGCTTGTAGGCGGGTTGAGCAAGCTGGGCGGCTGGCCGGTAATAAAGTCGGGTTCCTGACGGGCCCTGAGCCGCGGCACACTGTTCATCAGTTTGATCGAATAAGGATGCAGCGGCGCAGCGAAAAAGCGGTGGGCATCCCCGGTTTCCACGATCTGCCCGGCGTACATCACAGCCACATCATCCGCCAGCTCACTGGAGGTAGCGATATCATGGGTGATGAGGATGAAGCTCATGCCCAGCTCTTTCTTAATCCTCTTAAGCACGTTGAAGATGTTTGCCTGAGTGAGCACATCCAGAGCCGAGGTCGGCTCGTCTAAGATGATCAGCTCGGGCAGCGAAACTAACGACATGGCAATCGCCACGCGCTGACGCATACCGCCGCTCAACTCAAAAGCATAGCGGTTCAGGAAATCAAGAGGCACACCCACATGCTGGAACATCGTCTTGGCCTGTTCCAGAGCAACTTCTTTGCTCATGTCATTGTGGATAATCGCGGGTTCAGCCACCTGATCGCCCACTTTCAGAACAGGGTTGAGCGAGTTCATGGCGGCTTGCGGCACCATCGACATCTTTACCCAGCGCATCTTAAGGCGGTATTCCTCATCCTTTAATGCCATGGTATCTAATCCGTTTAATAAAATTTTCCCGGAATAGGTATCGACATTCTTCGGCAGCAAGCGCAAGATCGCCCGAGCCATCGAAGTCTTACCACAACCCGATTCGCCCACAATCACCACGGCGCGGTTGCGACCTAAATCAAAGTCAACCCCATCCACCGCGCGTACAACGCCTTTGGTGGTGCGGAAGAACAGTTGCAAATCTCTTACACTTAATACTGTATCAGCAGACATCGATCTTATACCTCCCTCAATTTGGGATTAAAGATACGGTCGAGCGCAAAACCGATCATCGCAAAAC
Organism: Chloroflexota bacterium; assembly: GCA_012522475.1. GTDB lineage: Bacteria > Chloroflexota > Anaerolineae > Anaerolineales > Anaerolineaceae > Brevifilum. Next base: position 56,252 of record JAAYKH010000068.1, read on the forward strand.
TTAAACCAGTGATCATCAACAGAACTGCTGGCTGTAAAACCCAGTAATAGTACCCGTTGTACAGGGCGCCTTGCATCTGGGCATCGTTGATGACCTTCCCCCAGGTGGGCAAGATCGGGTCGCCCAGACCCAGCACCGCTAATGAAGCTTCCAAGAAGACATACGATGGAATCGCGCTGACCAATCCAGGGATTAGGATGGGGATGATGCGGGGCACCAGGTAGCGGTTGATGATGCGCCAGTTACCTGCACCATAGGAACGGGCAGCTTCAATATAGGCTGCCTCTTTAATCTGCAGGAAGATGGCACGGAAATTCTTGATGCCAGCGCCAAACAGGCTGATCAAAATCACCACCCACAACATCGTCCAGATACTGCGACTGTAGAAGACCCCCACCATAATCAGGATTGGCAAGAAAGGCAAAAGCATATAAATCTCAGTGATTCGCTGAATGATCTCATCGGTTACACCGCCGAACCACACACCAATCGCGGCGATAAACATGGTAGTAAAAGTTGTCCCAATTGCGGCTAAAAACCCAAAGGAAAGGGCAATCGGCGCGCCCCATAACAGGGGCAGCAAAAGGTCACGTCGGCGGTGGTCGGTGCCAGCTAACCCGTGCACCTGCCCAAAGCTGACAAACTTGGCTTCGATATCCGAGCCTTCTTCAAACACAATCGTATCCACATGCAGCTCATAGGTGCCCTGCTGCACCTTATAAGGTTCCTCATCCGGAACTCGCAGCAAACCAATCCGGGGAAGAACCCCGTCCAGCTTACGAACCAGTTTATCTTGCAGATCAAAACGGACGACTTCATGCTGCTTGGCAGTGATATCAGCGACTTTGATCTTTTCGCCATCCGGTGTAAACCAGGTCAGGGTGACAAAAGGAGATTTTTCTTTATAAACTGAAGTTAATATCACCTGCAGTTCCTGCGGGAAATCATCATATGGATAATCGAACTTAAACACCATCTGAATGTCCCACATGTCAGTCGTAACTTCAGTGACAGTTTTTTCAACTTCGTCCTCGGGGTTGGTGCTGTCGATTATGATCGTTTCCGAGTATTTTTTTGTCCGGAACCAGTTAACATATGTCGGGCGAGCATTCCTTGGCGCCGTGCCTTGGATTTCTTCGCTTCCTCGCCATTCGTAAATGGCTTCGCTATAGGGGATGGAAATTACAACATAAATCGCCAATGCCACCAGAAGGATGATCATGATCGAACCTAAAATGGCAGAGGGGAATTGTTTAATGTTGTCAATGAAATTTTTCATGCTTTCGGCCCTCCACTTCCCATGCGCACACGGGGGTCAACCAGTGCGTAAATAAAATCTAAGATAAAGACCGTAATGGCCAGCAAATAAGCATAAATTACATTCGAGCCAACGATCACTGGCGTATCAAAAGTCTGCACTGCTCGGTAAAGCATGCGTCCCAAGCCGGGCCAGTTGAAAATCGTTTCGGTGAGGAGGGCACCCTGCCACAGGCCAATCAACATCAAAGCAAAACTGGTAATGATATTGGGCAAGGTAGGGCGCAGAATATAACGCCGCTCAATGTCTCTTGCAGAAAGACCCTTAGCCCGCGCCAGTTCAACATAGTCTTCCATTGAAAAGATCAAGAAAAAAGTACGCGATGAATAAACACTGGCAAAAAAGCCGCTCATAAGCCAGGCCGCTACGGGTAAAATCAGGTGCCGGCCCAGGCTGAGCGCATACTTAATGGGGTCTTCCGGAGGCGGTGCGTCAACCATACCGCCAAAAGGCAGCCAGCCTAAAAGCGCCGCAAAAATTAGCAGTAAGAAGATGCCATAAAACCAGGGGGGTGCGGAGGAGGTCGGTGAAAGTGCAATGACTAATTTGTCTATGAAACTGCCATAATTCCTGGATAAGAACAATGCAAACACAAGGCTGATAAAAAAAAGGCTGAAACTGGCGGTGGTCATAAATAATAATGTCGGGGGTAAGCGTTCCAGAATGATCAAACGGACGCTTGCAGAACCACTATCACTGGTCAGATGCTGTGCCCGGCCTAAATTCAAAGTCATCGCGTTGAATAAAAATCGAAAACTCCGCCCAACAAAGGGCTTATCCAACCCCAGGCGATGCTCTTCAACCGCCACCAGCTCATTGATCAATTGCTGGCGTTCTTCTGGTGGACGCCGTCTGAGTTCCGGGTCCATACTGACCTGCAGACCAATGCCATCCCGAATTTGGGCTTTCATAATCTGGTCAACATAACCGCCCATATTGGCGATTAAGACCACCAGGTACATCCCAATGAGCACCGCCAAAAAGAGAGAGAAGAATTTTCCAATGGTATAGCGCAGCATTCGTAAAACAGTATTCGGTTTTTTTTCTGCTGTTTTCACTGGCTTTGAAATTTCTTCAGGTGAATACGTAGTATCTGTCATAGCGTATCTCGCTTTCCATAAACAGATCGGAATTTAAGAATACTGGGGGCGTGGCGTACGCCGCGCCCCCAGTAATCATAGGCTAAAAAACTTTTTACTAATCAACGGTCACGAATGTGAGCCCATCAGAGACAGGAACAGCCACAAGGTTAGAAACAACCACAACCTCGAGGGTGTTGGAGCCTGCTGTCAGGGCGCCGGTGATTTCAGGTGTCAGAACAATCTCGAAGAGACCGTCTTCCACGCCAACAGCCTTGCCCACGTAGGCAATCTGGTTGGCTGCATCGACCACCAGGAAGTTCACACTGGTGATGTCATCAAGGGCATAAGGAGCACCCTCGAAGGTCACCGAGACTTCGTAAACCTCTTCGTCACCAATGGTCACACGTGTGGAACCATCAAGTTCCACGGCGGGGATCGGTGCATTTGCAAAGCGATTCCAGCGGGAAGCCAGATCCGGGAAGAATGGGTTGTTGTTCAAAATAACAGTACCCTCAACCGGGAAGGCGCGCTGCAGGTAGTAGGGGCCGGTGCCAAGCCAGAAGTGCCCGTAACGGCGGTGCCATTCGGTCAGGTTCTCAAGGCGCAGGGCCACTTCAGCCTCATCAACATACTCGCTGAAGATTGGCTCGTAAGGCATACCGCCTTCTTCTGTCCATTGATCCAGCTTGCCTTTCATGATCTCGATCGTCGGGCCAGCGATGTAGCTCAGGCGGTCGACATCCAAATCGGCAGCTTTAGCCTGCGAGAAGACAGCTTCATGGTCGGCTTCAGCCAAAAGGCCGAGATACAGGTTATGCCAGGCGCCAGGGCCCTGATCGTAGTAAGGCCACCAGGTGCTCACGTTCAGTTCAGCATCCTGATAGTACACATCGGAGTAGGTTTCGATAACCAGTGGATCGGTGGAGATAATCTTGACGCCCTTGAATGAACCCAAGAACGAACGCAATGTCGGGGCAGCAGCCGCATCATAGATAGCGCTATCCTCTTTACCACGATCAAAGGTCAAGATGATACCCATTAAGATATCACCCACGGAGAACGGGCTGCCATCGTGCCATTTGACCACATCAAACAGGTCTTCCTGGTAGTAGGCCACGCTCTTACGCAGAGCGGTGACGGGGCCGGGGATTTCAACTTCTTCATCCTCGGCAGCAGCTTCAGCCGCTTCTTCAGCAGCTTCAACAGCAGCAGCGTGCTTTTCACCAACGGTGATGAAACGCATTTCAACAGGATCCCAGTCAGCCCAGGCATCATCGGGGACGAGAATCTCAGGGGCGTAGGACAGCTCAGCCCAATCCAGATTCTGGAATACAGGCAAGCCTTCTTCAACGACGACTTCAGCTCGGTCGATGCGGTTAGGCAGGTACAGACCGGTGAAGGGATCCGGGTATGTCGCAGATTCCGAGGTGCCGCGGATCAGGGTCATGTCATAAATCCAGTTGGAGCCAGCAATCGGGTTCCAGGGCTCGGTGAGAATGCTGGGCATAGCCATTGTCAGAGAGCCGCCCTCTTCGCCAGCGCGCTGGATGGTCAGCGCCCACAGGTAACCACCGCCCACGTTGCCGTACAGGTCAGCCGCAGCGGAGATGTTCTTCTGCTTGGGGGTAATGGAATTCTGGTCATACAGCCACAGGCGGGCGGAGTCTTTCATCGCCAGATCCAGAGCTTTTCCAATCAATTCTCCACGTTCTTCAAGCGAGGTGAAGTCCTGATAGGCAAGCTTTTCAGCAACATCGTAGAATTCCGGGTCGTTTTCATAATTCATCCACAGCGGAGCGGGCAAGCCTAAATCGGTGTAGAAGTAGGAAAAGTTGTCGCCCAGGTCGCGTGGGATCACAGTGGTGATCCAGCCGCCGGTGTAAATGTGGAACTCACCATCGTTCGGGTCGCCACTGTACCAGATCGGTGAAGCATCAGCAGCAGATTTGTAATCACGGATGACGGTGAAGCCAATGTCCTCAAGCTGGTTGGAAACGTAGTCACCAATTTGCAGGCGCTCGTCTTCGATACGGATCAAGACGCTGATCTCGACGGGCTCGCCTTCATAGGTCCACTTGCCGCCTTCCAGGGTTGCGCCCAGGGCTTCCATCTCAGCGCCGATCAGCTCAGCAGCCTTGTCTTTATCATAGGCATAGGCCAACTCAATAGCACGAATTTCAGCAGCAAAGGCAGCCGCGGCATTGGAGGCGCTGTTGAAGGTGGTCCAGCGGGGTGTGCCCAAACCACCAACGATCTCCTGCACCATGTAATCACGATCAATGAGGATATTCATGGCTTCGCGAATTTTCGCAACGCCGAAGGGGTTCAGTTTGCCATTTTCCCACACGGGGCCGGTGGTGTTGAAGCTCAGCTCGTTGTAGGAGCCAGAAGAAGCGTAGGAATCAAGATTCGGGGCAGCTTCAACTTTAGCGGCTGATTCGGGGTTGGATACGGTATAGACAAAGATGTCAATTTCCTCAACCTCGAGGCGGGTGATGGCAGCATCGGTGTTGGGCTCTTCAATCACGATGATTGTGTCAAACCAACCACCTTTGCGATCAGAGACTTCAGCGACAGGTGCGTCCTCAGCAGGTACCTCAACCTCAACGGGAACCTCAACCTCAACCGTCTCAACAACGGTTTCAACAACGGTTTCGATAATTTTTTCAGGTTCAACGACTGCGGCGGGTTCGCACGCGGCTAAAACCATCGCTAACGCCATAACGACGCCAAATACAGCTAATAGTTTCTTTTGCATTTTTTCTCCTTCTTAATAAATTAAATTTATTAAAAATCTAGTGGATCAACTTAACAATTTTGGTAAAACATTGATCTGATCGCAGCGGGGTTACATCACCTCCTTTAATTCATAATATCGAACGGACACAAATAAATAACTTGAGCAATTTTTTCTAATCGGCTAATCGGTAAGGATACCACAATAGGCGAGTTTCAAAACTCGCTTGAACATAAAATATAACACACATCCATTTTTTCGTCAAGAATTCGCAATGCCTGGAAAGTGCATCGGCGGGGCCAGTTTTTGACAGAAGTCATATCCACAGTTCGGTATTTTTATTATACTGTTTTAATTATAGGCCATGTTATCCTGAAGTTTCAATTTTATTATACACCGCTTGCAGAAAACCAGTTTAAGGGGATTTGATGCTAAATCAATCCATTAACTCCGCTGCTTATCAGCAGCGTAAGGCTGGCAAAACATTGCTTTCTTTCTGACAACATCCATCCCCTCCCACAAGGCCGTGAAGCGGGGTGCAGTGATCAGGGAGGGGAAAAGATGGGATTTATTTGGATTCGTAAAGTGCAAGAGCAATGTGCCCGCTGGATCTCAGCAAATACCAAGTTCCCAATTCTAAATGCCAGGTTATCCGTTCTTATTTCCATCCGCCAGGCGGGCAGCGCGCAAGGTGTTTTGCAGCAGCACGGCGATGGTCATCGGGCCCACGCCGCCAGGCACCGGGGTAATCGCGCCCGCGACTTCAACGGCTTCGTCAAAGGCCACGTCGCCCACCAGACGGTAACCGCTTTTACGGGTTGTATCTTCAATGCGGTTGATGCCCACGTCGATTACAACGGCGCCGGGCTTGAGCCAATCACCGCGCACAAATTCAGGCATACCCACCGCCGCCACCAGCACATCCGCCTCGCGAATCAGGGCAGAAATGTCCTTGGTGCGCGAGTGGCAGATGGTTACCGTGGCATTGGCTCGAACCAGCAGCAAGCTCACTGGCATGCCAACGATATTCGAGCGGCCTAAAACCACCGCGTTGGCGCCCGAAAGTTCAACACCGCTATCCTCCAGCAAGTACATTACACCCGCCGGGGTAGCCGGGATAAAAAGCGGCTCACGCCCTTTTTGTGCCAGGCGTCCGATATTAATTGGGTGAAAACCATCCACGTCTTTTTGCAGGCTGATCGTATTAAGCACGCGCTCTTCGTCCAATCCGGCCGGCAAGGGTAGTTGCACCAGGATGCCGTGGATGTCCGGGTCGGCATTCAGTTCTTTTACCAGTGCTTCCACCTCTTCCTGGCTGGCATCTGCTGGCAGCGTGTGCCCAATAGAGATGATGTCGGCTTCCTGGCAAGCCTTATGTTTCATACGTACATAAACCTGGGATGCCGGGTTTTCACCCACAAGCACCGTTGCTAAACCGGGCGCCGGCAACCCTTTTTCAATTCGTTCTGCCACCTTCTGTTTAACCTCTTCGCGCAGGGCTTCAGCGATGACCTTACCATCAATTAGTTTTGCTGGCATAAAACCTCCATTTTTAAAAATTTATTTCGATTATACCTGAACAACGATTATAATCGTAACATGAAGACGAACTCCGATACCAATCACAAGATGGTCGTGGGTATTGCCGGGGGCACCGGATCGGGGAAGACGACACTTTCAGACCTGATCCTCCAGCGTATGGGACACGAAAACATCGCCTGCCTGGCACATGATGCCTATTACCGAGACCAAAAACATCTCTCTGTCGAGGAACGTGCTCAGGCCAATTATGATCACCCCGATTCGTTGGAAACTGATCTGATGGTCTATCATATTAAGCAATTATTACTGGGTGAGGCAATTGAGATGCCTGTTTATGATTTCAGCACGCACAGCCGCAAGAAGGAAACCGTCCATGTGGCATCGAAGCCCGTGATTCTGGTGGAAGGTATCCTGATCTTTGTTGAAAAGGAACTGCGCGACCTGTTTGATATGAAGATCTTTGTCGACACCGATGCAGATATCCGCCTGATTCGACGGTTGTTAAGGGATATCCAGGAGCGCGGTCGAACTTTGCAATCGGTGGTTGATCAATACTTGCGAACTGTACGTCCCATGCATCTTGAATTTGTTGACGCTTCAAAACGCTATGCTGACATCATTGTGCCTGAGGGTGGGTTTAATGTGGTTGCGCTCGATATGGTCATCGCACGGTTACAATCGCTGTTACAAGGACACATGCCCCCTAATGGACAATAAGTCGCTAAACCCTCCCGAGGAGGGATCAGCATCACAACGCGCGTCACATCGTTTGTCCGAGCGGGCACTTAATGTTATCCGCGCGTTCATCTTGCTGGGTGTCATTGCACTGACAGTGATATTATTTATTTATCGCGAGCGTATTCAGGCGCTGCAGGGTCTGGGTTACCCGGGCGTTTTTTTGTTCTCAGTTTTAGCCAATGCGACCATCCTGGTGCCGCTTCCGGGCGTGGTCTTCACCTCAGCCATGGGTGCAGTTTTTCACCCCTTTTGGGTTTCTATTGCAGCAGGGGCTGGCGCGGCCCTGGGTGAGCTATCCGGGTATATGGCAGGTTTCAGCGGTCGTGCAGTGGTGGAAAAATCGCACCGCTACGACCGTGTGGTCGGATGGATGCGTAAATATGGTGACCTGACCATCCTGTTTTTAGCCTTTGTCCCTAATCCCGTGTTTGATCTGGCGGGCGTGCTGGCCGGAATGTTGAAAATGCCCGTGGGTAAGTTCTTGCTTTATTGCCTGGTCGGCAAGATTCTGAAAATGATGCTGTTTGCCTACGCGGGCAATTGGGTGATTGGGTTGCTGGAAGGTGTGTTCTAAGCTAGCATTTTTAATCATCGTTATTTAAACTCTTCAGAGAGGAACCATGAATATTCAAGCCATAGACCAATATATCGAATCGAATTTAGATGCAAGCGTCGCTGAGCTTTCGCGTTTGTGTGCCCAGCCCAGCGTGGCAGCCCAAAACCTGGGGATTGAAGACTGTGCTGAGTTGGTGGCGCAGGCGTTAAAACCACGTGGTTTTTCTGTTTCGATCATGCCGACGGGCGGATCGCCCGTGGTGTTTGCCGAACGTAAAGGTGGGGCAGATGCCACCCTGATCTCTTACAATCATTACGACGTCCAGCCGGCAGAACCATTAGAGTTGTGGGAATCGCCGCCCTTTGAGCCAACCGTGCGCCATGGGCGCTTGTATGCCCGCGGCGTCGCTGATAACAAAGGCAATTTCATCGCCCGTTTGCATGCCATCGACGCAATTTTAAACCAGGCAGACGAACTGCCCTGTAACATCAAATTCGTTGTCGAGGGCGAAGAAGAGATCGGCAGCGTGAACCTGGAGCCCTTTGTGAAAGCGCATCAAGAGCTGCTGGCCGGCGATGTTTGCGTTTGGGAAATTGGCGGGGTTAATCATGAAAACTCACCTATCCAGATGCTGGGTATGCGGGGCATCTGCTACGTGGAGTTGCGCGTTCGCACCGCCAACGGGGATGTGCACTCGGGCACCGGCGGCTCAATTTTCCCCAATGCTGCCTGGCGCCTGGTGTGGGCGCTGAACAGTCTCAAAGGTCAGGACGAGCACATCCGCCTGCCCGGGTTTTATAATGCCGTCATCCCGCCCACGCCACGCGAGAAAGAACTTTTAGTCCAGCTGCCGGATATGCGCGCCCATTACCGCGAAGTTTATGGTTTGGATGGCTTTTTAAAGGGTATTGACGACCCCTTAGAGCTGGCCATCCAGGCAGTTTATCAACCGACCTGTACAATTTGTGGGTTGACCTCAGGCTACCAGGGCGAAGGGAGCAAGACCGTGCTCCCAGCCGAAGCCAGCGCCAAGGTGGATTTCCGCCTGGTGCCCGACCAAAGGCCCCAGCAGGTGCTAACACAGTTGAGGGAACACCTGGACGCACACGGCTTTAGTGACGTCGAAATCGTCTTTTTAGGCGGCAACCCCGGTGCCAAAACCGACCCCGATCACCCGGCGGTGGGGATTGCCGTCAGGGCAGCTGAGGATGTTTACGATAAACCCACGGAGATCAACCCGATGATTGGTGGCTCTGGCCCTAACTTCATTTTCCAGGAATATCTGGGGGTGCCCATCATCTCTAATGGCGCCAATGATGCTGATTCCCGGGCCCATGCACCCAACGAATCGATCAGCCTGGATTTATACGCCAAAGCCGCCAAGCACTTTGCCCGCATGATGCTGCTTATGCGCGATTATTAGGCCTGGCCTTCAACCCGGTTAAAGCTAATACCGTACCTTTGTTAATCACCCTGCCGAATTTTAAAGGCAGCCCGGTGTGCTCGTTTACCTAAAACCCGATAGCAAGTAAGATGGATGAATGTGTTGTAAATCAAAGCTGAGGAGTAAAACAATCAATGGCAACCAGTGAAATTACAAAAAAACCGAACCCGATCATCGATTGGATTGTACGGCTGTTGAAGGGGATTATGGTGGGGGTTGGTTTTATCACACCGGGGCTTTCTGGCGGTGTGCTGGCGGTGGTTTTCGGCATTTATGAACCATTGATCCGTTTTTTGGGAAATTTACGGCATAAATTCCTGCAGAATTTCCTTTTCTTTCTTCCGGTTGGCATCGGAGGGATAATTGGCACGGTAGCCTTCTCGGCAGTTGTTGATCTGGCCTTTACCTCGCACCCGGCACTGTTCACCTGGTTGTTTATCGGTTTCATCGCTGGCACTTTTCCGTCCCTACTTAAAGCTTCTGGCAAGGAAGGCCGGGCCTGGTGGCACTGGCTCCTTCTGGTCGGTGTTACCATCGGCACCGTGTTCTTGATGGCTTGGATGGAGAATGAAGATTGGGTACAGCTTTCACCCTCGTTTTTCAATTGGGTGCTCAGCGGCGCGCTCATCGGTTTGGGTGTGGTGGTGCCTGGCCTGAGCCCTTCTAACTTCCTGATTTATTTCGGTCTGTATCAACCTATGGCGGCCGGGCTGAAAGCGCTTGACCTGGGCGTTGCGATCCCGCTAGCGTTGGGGGGCATACTGATCGTGTTCGGATTGGCCAAACTGATCGCCTGGCTGTTTAAGAAATTCTACGCGCTGATGTATCATTTCATCCTTGGCGTGGTGGTCGGTTCAACGATAGCCATTATCCCGAAAGGGGTCGCCGGTTGGGAAATTGCCCTGAGCGCGCTCCTGTTCATCCTGGGTGCGCTGGCCTCTTACGGCATGTCCAAGCTGGATGAAAAGTACGAGCGCGAGGATTTGTTTGGATAGGTTGCCTATCGCCCCACAGGAACCTGCATGACACAGTGATTCTATGTGCAAATAAAAACCTAATAAAAAACTCACGCCCTGTCCCCCCCTCTGATCATTGCGTTGTACGCTGTGGCCCTGTGCGAGGGAGGAGGCGTGCAAGACCGGGTACCGGGAACTGAGATAGAAATGTCTAATTTCAAAACCCCGTCATCTTCTTATAAAATTCTTATTGGTTGCAATTATATTAATCACAGAAACACCACATCAATCTGAAAGGGCGCTAATTTACCATGCCAGATAAAACCAAACCCACCGAAGGCCAACCGCTTCCATTTAGAGCTGAAACCCAGCAATTATTGAATATCCTGATTCATTCTCTGTACACCGAGCGAGAGATTTTCCTACGCGAATTAATCTCCAATGCCTCCGATGCTCTGGCGCGGCTCGACTTCATTATGCTTACCAATCGTGACGTACACGATCCCGACCTCCCGCCCGAAATCCGCATTCGCATTGATAAGGACGCCGGGGTTTTGATCGTGGAGGACACTGGCGACGGAATGACACGTGACGAACTGGCAAAAAACCTGGGCACGATCGCCCACTCGGGCGCGAAGGCCTTTGTGGATGCCACCCGGGGCAGCCAGGGCAACCTGACCGAGATCATTGGCCAGTTTGGCGAGGGTTTTTACGCGGCTTTCATGGTCGCCGATTCGATTCAAGTGACCTCACGCTCTTATCGGCAGGAGGCTCAACCTGCTGTCTGGGAGGCTGCTGGCGAGGATACCTACACCCTTGCCCCCGGAGACCGGGAAAAACGCGGCACAGCGGTGCATATCACGCTCAAGGAGGATGCCAGAGAGTTTCTGGATGAAGCCCGCCTGCGCCAGGTGATCAAACGCCACGCTGATTTCATTCAGTACCCGATCTACATCAACGATGAGGAAATGCCCATCAACCGCCAGACGGCATTGTGGCGCCTTTCACCCCGCGAAGTTGAAGCCGAGGCTTACGGTGAGTTTTACAAACAGCTCACCCTCGATTTCAACGACCCGCTGACACACGCCCACATGGCCGTCGATGCACCGGTGCAGATGTACGCCCTGCTCTACGTCCCTGCTGACCCCCATAACCTGGTGTTTTCACCACGTAAAGAGCCCGGCCTTAAGCTGTATGCCCGCAAAGTCCTCATCCAGGATTTTTGCACCGATCTGCTGCCCCCCTACTTCGGTTTTGTGCAGGGCGTGGTCGATTCCGAAGACCTGCCCCTGAACGTTTCGCGGGAGATGGTGCAATCCAGCGGGGTGATAGCTCACCTCAGGCGGTTAGTAACCGGTAAGGTTGTGGAAACCCTCAGCAACCTGGGAAAAAGTGATCCGGAAAAATACGGCCAGTTTTGGCAAACCTATGGGAGTTTACTGAAAGAGGGCGTGGCGATCGAGCAAGACGGACCGGAGAAACTCTTCCCGCTGCTGCGCTTCCATACCGATAAAGACCCAACCGGTTGGACCTCGCTGGAAGATTACCTGGACCGAGCCAAACCGGACCAAAAGGAGATTTACTATTTCCTGGGCGAGGATCCCAGCGCGGTGCGCTACAGCCCGCACATGGAAGCCTTCCGATCGGCGGAGATTGACGTCCTGGTGCTGACCGACCCCGTAGACCCCTTCATGCTGATGCAGTTGAAAGCCTTCCAAGACCGCCCACTGGTCAACGTGGCTGTGGCTGCTCCCCCCGAGGTTGAGACAAAAACGGCGGAGGATGACGCAACACCCACACTTGCTCAGGCAGACCTGGCAGACCTGATTGCACGCTTCAAAACGTTGCTGGGCGAGCGGGTCAGCGCCGTGCGTGCGGCGAGCAGGCTGTCGGCCTCGCCAGCCCGACTGGTAGACCCCGAAGGCGCACCCGAGCAATCCGTCCAGAGAGTGTATCAATTGATCGATAAAGACTTTGAGCTGCCTAAAAAAGTGTTGGAACTGAACCCCAAACACCCCATCATCATCAGGCTGGCTGCACTGCGGCCTGCCGACCCAAAATTTGATCTGGCAGCAGAGCAACTCTTTGAAAACGCCCTGCTGGTGGAAGGCTTACATCCCGACCCGGTCAGCATGGTGGGGCGCATCCAGGACTTGATCGCCCGTGCGCTGGGGGATGTTGAAGAAAGTTAAACATTGCGTCGGGGGTTAACCAAGCCATTCGACAATGGTGGCTTCCCCCTGCCCTACACCCACGCACAATGTTGCCAGCCCATAAAAGGGTTTGGGGACTGAGGCAGCCCTGCGGCACATTTCATACAGCAACGTGGTCAGGATGCGCGCGCCAGAGCAGCCTAACGGGTGCCCCAGAGCAATAGCCCCGCCGTTGACGTTGGTGATTGTGTGGGATAAGTTCAACCCCTGCAGTACTGCTAAAACTTGCACAGCAAAAGCCTCGTTAACCTCTGCCAGTTGAATAGCATCTATCGTTAAACCTGCACGCTGCAGTGCTTTTTGCGTGGCAGGGATCGGCCCGGTACCCATAACACGCGGCGCCACGCCGGCAGAAGCCATGCTGGTCACACGCGCCATAGGCGTATAGCCCAGCCTGGCGGCAGTGTCTTCGCGCATCACCAACAGAGCAGCTGCACCGTCGTTCAGCCCGGAACTGTTGCCGGCGGTCACAGTTCCCCCAGATTTAAAGGCGGGTTTCAGTCGGCTGAGGGCTTCCAGAGAGGTGTCGCGGCGGGGGCGTTCGTCAGTATCGAAGCTGATCGGGTTGCCCCGGCGTTGGGGGATCGATACCGGCAAAATTTCTTCGGCAAACTTGTTCGTGTCGATGGCTGCAAGGGCTCGCTGGTGACTGGTAAGGGCGAAGGCATCCTGTTCCTCGCGGGTGATACCCGTCATCTCGGCGATGTTCTCTGCGGTAACGCCCATGGCCTCGGCACCATAAGCTGCTTCCAGACGAGGATTGGTGAAACGCCAGCCCAGGGCCGTATCGTAGGCCGTCAGGTTGCCGCTGAGGCCTGATGGCTTGGGCAGGGCATACGGAGCGCGGCTCATGCTTTCCACGCCGCCGACAATGAAAACCTCCCCATCTCCGGCGCGAATAGCGCGAGCGGCCAGGTTAAGCGCGGTTAATCCCGAGGCGCACAGGCGGTTAATTGTCACCGCCGGCACTGTGGCGGGCAGGCCAGCCAGCAGCCCTGTCATGCGGGCGACATTGCGATTGTCTTCCCCGGCTTGATTGGCACAACCCAGGTAGATCTCTTCAATCAGGTGGGGGTCGAGATTATTGCGTGCAACAATCGCTTCAATAACCAGCGCGGCCAGGTCATCCGGGCGAATGGTGTTCAGGGCGCCTCCCAGGGCCCCAATCGGGGTGCGTAGGGCGTCGATGATCACAGCTTCGGGCATAAGTTTCTCCTGTGTCATTAAAAGTTTGTGTGGTTAAATTTTACCATCAGGCGAAGCGTTTATCCGATCAAAGCTCATCTGTACGCGGCGTGAGTAGCTGGTAAAAAACCGGTTACAATTAGAAACATAACGTCTATCTGTTGGCCACACAACACTTTGGGCCAGGAATTGCTCATGGATACTTACCTGGAGCACACCAATGCACTACTTCCCATTCACCAGCAGGTGTCGGGGTTCAACCCGGCTTTGCGCCAGCTTTACCCGATTGCTATTGTAACAGGGGATGAACTCCACATTTACGATGTGGCTGCAACCCCGGCGTGCTACCAATTTATAAAAACGGCCCCCATTCCCATGCCGCTGCCAAAAAGTGTGCGAGCCGCATTCCAGCTGGAGGATTATGGCGGCAGGATTGCTTGCGTGATCACTCCGGAAGTATTTGATTCGCCAGAAGGCTATATAACTATCCTGCACGAATTCGTGCATTGTTATCAATACGAAACCTGCGAGCAAGCCCTGAAAGGCAAGCTGGATATCGCCCGACAAGCCCAGGAAAAAGGCGACTTCATGTGGGAAATCCAGCATCCTTTTCCCTACCAGGCGGGGATCTTTACCCGAGCTTACCAGGAATTCCTGGCAGCTCTTTCCAGAGGAGATGTGAGAGAAATCCTGACGGTACGTCAGGAATTGCGCACCTACCTGGGCCGACACGATTTTGAATACATGATCTGGCAGGAGTGGAAGGAAGGATTTGCCCGCTGGATTGAGAATCGTTTGCAGGAAAAACTGGGGCTGCCGGAAAACCTCGGCGGGCTCTCGCCTCCTTTTAGCCGGGTGACTTTTTATGCCGGCGGGGCCAAACTGGTGGATTTTTTGCACATTCAGGATCCATTCCTGGTCGCTGATTTGGAGGAATTATTTTACCGAATTGGTTTGCCTATGAGATTAAATTAATGATCAATATCACCCAATAATTATGATAAGCATTGAGGCCCCGGAGGGGAGACCAAACCTGAATTAGTGTATACTTAAGCTGAAAGTCCTGAAAATATCTCACCTTTAGGACAAGGATTGTAATCCGAATAACGACAAAGGAGGCTTGTTAATGCCCGCGAAGGGATATATTGAAGTCAACGAATTGTATTGTAAGGCATGTGAGTTATGTGTAACGGATTGCCCTTTTGATGTATTGGCGCTGGATATGACCCGTTTGACCTCCAAGGGATATCACCCGGCTTACATGGTTAACCCAGATGCCTGTACCGGCTGCGGCATTTGCGCAGTGGCCTGCCCGGACGCTGCAATCACCGTTTACCGTTACGAAAAACAAAAAGCGGAGGCATAAGATGGCAAAAGAACTGATCAAGGGGAACACCGCTGTGGCGGAAGCAGCCCTGCGGGCGGGCCTCGAGGCTTATTTCGGCTATCCCATCACACCACAAACAGAGCTTTTGGAGCACCTTTCTTTGCGAATGCCTGAATTGGGGCGCGTCTTCGTCCAGGCAGAAAGCGAGCTGGGCGCCATTAACATGGTTTACGGGGCAGCCTGCACGGGCAAGCGGGTGATGACCTCTTCCTCCAGCCCGGGCGTCAGTTTGATGATGGAGGGCCTCTCTTACATCGCTGGTACCGAGTTGCCCGCTGTCTTTGTAGACGTGGTACGTGGCGGGCCGGGTTTGGGTAATATCGCCCCGGCTCAGGGCGACTATATTCAGATTGTGCATGGCGGCGGTCATGGCGATTATCGTGTGCTTGTCCTCGCTCCTGCCAGCGTACAGGAGGCCGTGGACCTGACCGGGTTGGCCTTCGACCTGGCGGAGAAATACCGCTCGTTGGTGTGCATCATGATGGACGGCAGCCTCGGCCAAATGATGGAACCCGCAGAGATCCCCCCTATGCAGCCACTCAAAACCGAAATCCCCGATTGGGCGGTGCGCGGTACGGACGGCGGCGAAAAACGCTTCCTGACCTCAATTAACCTCGACCCGCCCGACCAGGAGCGCTTGAATTACCGTTTGATGACCCGGTGGCAGGAAATTGAAGCAAATGAGGTGCGCTACAAGGGCTATTACCTGGATGATGCCGAGTTTGTTGTGGTTGGCTTTGGTACCGCTGGCAGGGTCTCCCTCTCGGCGGTGAGGGCAACTCGCGACAAGGGTATTAAGGTGGGCCTGTTGCGCCCGATCACCCTGGCGCCCTTCCCCAATGCTATCCTGAATGAATTAGCGGAAAAGGTTGAGGGCTTCCTGGTGGTTGAGATGAACGCCGGGCAAATGCTGGAAGATGTACGCCTGGTGGTGCGCGGCCGCAAGCCGGTTGAGTTCTTCGGTCGGATGGGCGGTGTGGTGCCCTTCCCCGACGAGGTATTGACTGAAATTGAGCGTCTGACGGCTGGCCCATTGACCACAGAGGGACACCCGCGCGATCGCTGGCTGGCTCGCATGGCTGAGGTGCTGGGATAAGGAGAAAATGATGATGGTTATGATGGATGTACCAACCAAGGTTGTTTATGAGCGCCCCGCGGTGCTTGACCCGCGCGTGACCCATTATTGCCCGGGCTGTACCCACGGTGTGGCGCACCGCCTGGTGGGCGAAGTGCTGGAGGAGATGGGCGAAGTCGGCAACACGATCGGCGTCGCCTCTGTGGGGTGTTCGGTGTTTGCTTACAATTATTTCAATGTGGATTTTGTTGAAGCTGCGCACGGGCGCGCCCCGGCCATGGCCACCGGCATCAAACGTTTGCTGCCTGAACGAACTGTATTTACTTATCAGGGCGACGGCGACCTGGCGTCGATTGGCATGGGCGAAATTGTAGGTGCAGCCTCGCGCGGCGAACTGCTGACCGTGATTTTTATCAACAATACCAACTATGGTATGACCGGCGGCCAAATGGCGCCCACCACCCTGCCCGGGCAGGTGACCACCTCTTCGCCGACCGGGCGAGATGTGACCCGCCAGGGGCACCCCATTCAGACATCTGAACTGCTAGCCACGTTGGAGGGCGCTGCCTATGTGGTCCGTCGCAGCCTGCATAACGTGCGCGAGGTACGACGGGCCAAGAAAGCTATCCGAACCGCTTTTGAAGTGCAGAAGAAGGGTTTGGGGTTCTCGCTGGTGGAATTGCTTTCTACCTGCCCCACCAACTGGGGCCTTTCAGCGGCTGAAGCGCGCGAATGGGTTGAAGAGCGAATGCTGCCTTACTTCCCGCTGGGTGATTACAAGATTTCACCGGCGGTAGCCGAGCTGGATCTATAAGGAGGAATCAGGTATGCAACAAGAAGTGATTATTGCCGGGTTTGGCGGACAGGGTGTGTTGTTTGCCGGTCAGCTATTGGCTTATGCCGGTATGGATGCCGGCAAAGCGGTGACCTGGATCCCATCCTATGGGCCGGAGATGCGCGGCGGCACTGCAAATTGCACGGTCGTTATCTCTGACGAGGAGATCGGTTCGCCTTTTGTGATGAACCCCACGGCGGTCATGGCCATGAACCTGCCCTCCCTGGACAAGTATGAACAACTGGTCAAACCGGGCGGCACCCTGGTGGTGAATGCCTCCATGGTCAACCGCGCCGTGGAACGCGATGACATCACCGTGGTCAGCCTGCCCGCTAACGACATCGCCGAAGCTCTGGGCAACAAGCGCGCGGTTAACATGGTCATGCTGGGCGCGTTGCTGGCCAATTCAGACATCCTCTCGCTGGAAGCAATTGAGGACGCCCTCGCAAACCACCTGCCCGAGCGGCATCAGCACCTTTTGCCGGCCAATAAAGCCGCCCTGGAGAAGGGTGCCGGATATAAGGCAGTGCCTGCGTAAGCGCTTAAATCGATTGACAGTTAAAAGAATTGGACTGCCCCACAAGTTCTGGGGCAGCTTTTTTTAGTATTAGGCATTTGGGAGCATGGGGGTAGGAATTAGGTGAGAGATGAAGCTTTAGATATGAAGTGTGAATAGTCCATCCTTCCATTTCATCGCAGAGCACACTGTCGTGGAAAAAGGGGTTGTCATCCCCCTCCCGCAGGGCAACGGAGCAAAGCGCAGTGGATAAGGGAGGTCTTTGCGTCTTGCGAAAGAGGGAATGGGTTCGCAAAATTTAAAGGCGTTGAGATTCCGGATCACTTCACGGTTTTCGATCGATATTCTCCCCTTCCTCCAGGGAGGGGGCAAGGGGGTGGGTCTTTATAGGCCACGGCAACAGCCGTTTTGACCCACCCCAACCCTCCCGCAGAGCCGCGGAGCAAAGCGCAGTGGCAAGGGAGGGCTTTGCATCGCGCAAAAGAGGGGGCAGGAGGCCTTATTAGCTTCGCACATAAAGAGAAACACTTTATCATTCAATTCAGTCTTGGGGTAAGACCTGAAAGATGCCATTCATCCAGAGCATATTCTCTGGCCTATCTGTAAAGTTAGAATTTCTTATGAGTAATGTTTTTATAATATTGCTTGACAAAACGTTAACCTTAATATAATATTATGGTTGTAAGTAGTGTATAGCTAATTATTAACCGCAATTTTGCTTGCAGCGCGTGGTTGTTAAAGCTTAGAGCCTTGCAGCGGAATCTCCGGCTTACACCTGGGAGGCTTTCAATGACTGCGCCGTTGCAGGTACTATAGCCAACCCTGCCAACACAACCGTTATTAACTGTTACACCAATGGTGCGACGGGAAAACTAAAGAATTTTGAAACTAGTGATTTTCTTGATGTTTCAGTCACAGTCAACACATTCGGATCTGTGGATTCCCAATTAACTCCGAATTCACTTCTCGGTGCCATACCTGCTGTAGGAACGGACGCTTATAACCTGTTCAATGGTAAAGCCAGTATTATTGGTGGTGTTAGGTTATACAATACGGAAAATTCCAAGGTTACGCTAACAATCTCTGGGCTTGACGCTGGAAAAACTTACACCTTTGCCACCACGGCCAACCGCAATCGTTCTGATTACACTGGGCGTATCTCCGGTTTTACTTTGTCCGATTTTGTGTCTGCGGATAATAAAAGCAGTCCGGGGGCAACAATCGATGGTATGATGACCAAATTTTGGACGGGTAATAATACTACCACCGGCTATGTTGCCCGTTGGGAGAATATCAGCCCCGGTGCAGATGGCAAGTTTGTGGTCACCATAACCAACGAAGGTACATCAACAACTGCTTACGGACCCTTTGTTTTTTACCTGGCAGAGGAGATCATCATTCCGAAAGCCGTCACAATCACCGCGGACGATAAGGTTAAAGCAGTTGGCGACCCTGACCCCGTACTAACTTATACGATAACTGAGGGGGCATTGGCTGATGGAGACGAGATTATCGGTGCCCTTACGCGTGAGCCAGGTGAAGAACCTGGCACGTATGCCATCACCCAGGGCTCGTTGGCCATTAATAATGGTGAAAATTATGACCTGACCTTTAGAGAGGGCACGTTAACGATCGAGCCCTACCAGTATTTCATACCTTTGCTCTATCGGTAGAACGTGGCGGTTGCAGGCGTGGTTGCCCAGCAGGTTTGTGAGACAAAGTCATTTATTGCCGTTGCAGATACCTACATCGGCGTCAAAGACACAGACACGGATATGACAAAGAATTATGGCAGTCAGGTAGATATGCGCATCGCCCGCACCACGTCGCCGAATGTAAGAAGGCGCGGCGGATTGCTCCAATTTGAGCTGGGCGGTGAAAATGGAATCCCCGCGGGAGCCACCATCCAAAAGGCAAGCCTGTTCCTATCCGTTAAATCGATAACCGCTGCAAACACCGAAGCGGACCATCCTTTATACATGTATCAAATGCTGCGAAGCTAGGTGGAAAATGGCGCCACCTGGAAGTCTTATGACGGGACTACAGGGCATGAATGGGGAAAAGATGGTGCCGCTGGCACAACCGATGATCGCGGCAGCGTCAATCTGTGGGAGGCTGCATACGACGCATTCAATACTGTAGGCGCCCCAACCACGGATCTAAATACGGCTGGAATTGCCGTTGTGCAGGGCTGGGCAAACAACCCCGCAACGAATTTCGGGGTGACCTTACAAAACTATCACGATAATGCGAATTTTGATATCACGTTCGATGCCAGGGAAGCTACCACAGCTGCTAACCGACCAAAACTGATCGTGACGTACTGCATCGGTGCCAGCGATGTCCCTACCATCACCGTCGCACCAGCCAGCCTGAGCGGTTTCACAACCATCCCGGGTACTCCCTCAGACCCGAAGCCCTATACCGTCTCCGGCAGCAACCTGACCGAAGGAATTGTCATCACAGCCCCAACTGGTTTCGCGATTTCTAAAAACCAGAATACCGGTTATGGCAACAAAATTACGCTTGATGCTAACGCCGCCGGCGCCGTAGTCGAAACAACTATTTATGCCCACCTGACTGGCGCAGAGGGCACGTTCAATGACGCTATCACCCATACAAGTAAAGGGACAGAACAGAAGGACGTTACCGTCAGCGGAGCCTGTGCTGAAATTACGCCCATCCCGCCCTGGACATCATACAACGACATGGCTGCCCCCAATACGCAGACCCATACGAATGCAACCTGCTTCTCCCTGGAAACAACGAATGGTGCGCTAAAGGACATCGACACCGGTGCTCTAACCGGCGTTACCATGACGGTGACCCAATCTCCACAAGCAGGCGAAACGGGTGAGCCCAGGGTACAAACCGACCGGGGTGCGATGCCGCCTGCGGGCACGGATGCCTACCAGGTTTTCAATACTTTCGTTGACCTGGAGGGCGTGATCGGGTCGGCCACAATCAATGAAGAGACATATTTCTGGGTGGATGTGACCTTTAGTGGCATGGACAATGACAAAACTTACACTTTATATCGACAACCAATCGTAATGCGAGTGATAAAGATGACCGTTTATCTCGATTCACCATCTCAGGAGTGGTTTCAGCCACCAATGCCAGCTCATCTGGGGTAGGCATTCTTTCCGGTTCCGATGGTCGCTCGGTTTACTTCCCCATGGACTACAACCCGAATGGGTATGTCGCTAAATGGGTGAATATCAAACCGAAAAATGGCAGCTTCACGGTACGCGGTGAACCGCATGTTTATGGAGAGAACAAGGTCGTTATCTGGGGCGCGTTCATGCTTCAGGAAGAAGCGTTCGTTATACCCACCCTGACCTTTGATGGTAACGGCGCCACCGACGGCTCGATGGATCCACAGACAGCCAGCACCCCCACCGCGCTGACCCAGAACGCCTTTACCCGCACAGGCTATACCTTCACCGGCTGGAGCACCCAGGCAGATGGCAAGGGCACACCTTATGCCGACAAGGCAGAGTACAGCTTTGCAGCTAGCCTCACCCTCTATGCCCAGTGGGAAGCTAACACTTACACCATGAACTTTGATGGTAACGACGGCACACCACCAGTGCCAACATCGAAGTCGGTGACCTTTGGCTCTGCTTATGGAGAACTGGCGACGACCACTCGCTATGGACATACCTTCGCCGGCTGGTTCACGGATTCCACCGGCGGCACCAAGGTAACGGCGGAAACGATTGTAGAGATAGACGCAGAGCACACCCGTTGCCCGGTGGGTCCCCAACGATACTTATACCCTGACGATTAATATCACCGGGGCGGTTCGGTTTCAAAGAATCCGGACCAGAACACCTACGTCTACGGAGAGAACGTTGTGCTGACCGCCATTCGAGACCAGGGTTACACTTTCGCCAATTGGAGCGGCGACCTGACCGGAAGCAATAACCCGGCTACCATCGTCATGGATGCCGACAAGACCGTTACGGCAGCGTTTACAAAATTCCAGTATTTCATGCCCTTGTTCTTTCGGTAGATTAAACCTCTAATAATCAACTTTCAGGCTGCCCGCATCTGCGGGCAGCCTGAATTATTAAGCGCTACCCTCTTCAGTTTGAACAAAAGGGCTGTTAAGTTGGTTCAACCGCCACAAATCGTGAACAGGTCAAAGTTAATATCAATCCCCATCCATATATTCATACAGCAGGTTCAAATATCAAGTGCAACAGTAATTTTTTAAAAAGCCCATAGATGTGTCAAAAGCAACGCATTTTCTAAATCTGCAATTCAAACGATCCTCAATGAAATTGCTGACTTTAATGAGCAATGCGTTGAAGTTTGTGCCTTTCGATATGTGTTAACAGGTTAAGAAGCTTTTTCTTTGTGGCTTTTGTGCCCTGCAGCAGGTTCCGATCGCCCTTCCCCCTCCTTCCCACAGGGCCACGGAGCAAAGCGCAGTGGGCAGGGAGGGCGGTGTTTTGACCTACCCAACCCTCCCTGAAGGGAGGGCTTTACGTTGTGTGAAAGAAGGAACGGGTTTGCAAAATTTAGATCGCTATTCCCCCTCCCTCCCGCAGGGCCACGGAGCAAAGCGCAGTGGATAAGGGAGGGCTTTACGTCGCGAGAAAAAGGAAATAAGTTCACAGAATATAGAAACGTTTCAGGTGGTTTGGAAAATAGAAGGCTGCTGGGAAATGTGATGCGGACTCAGATCGCCCTTCCCCCTCCCTCCCGCAGGGCCACGGAGCAAAGCGCAGTGGACAGGGAGGGGGCCAGGGGGTGGGTCTCTATAAGCCGCGGTACAGGGCGCAGTGGACAGGGAGGGTCCCAAGGGGTGGGTCTCTATAAGC
>JAAYKH010000069.1 GCA_012522475.1 Chloroflexota bacterium
ATCTACAAGAAGCGAACAGGAGCGCATAAGAGCAAAATAATGAGTCGCCCAGCTAAAATCGTCTGTATTGGCGCTGGCAGTTATTCTTTCGGGCTAACCACCCTGGTTTCCTTCTTGCGCAGTCAGACCCTCAACGGCAGCCATCTGATTCTGGTGGACCGAAATGAAGCACATTTGTCGATCATGCATCAACTCGTTTCATGGCTCAATGAAGCCTGGAGTGCTGGCATGTATATCGATGCATTTACACATCATCGTCAAACGCTGAAAGACGCCGATTTTGTGGTCAATGCCATCGAAGTTGGCCCGCGAGAAGGCTTATGGAAATCTGACTACCGCATTCCGCTAAAATATGGTGTTCGACAACCCTATGCAGAAAACAGCGGTCCCGGAGGCTTTGCCCATGCCGCCCGTAATATCACCCCTGTTTTAGAGATTGCCCGGGATATGGAAGCGCTCTGCCCGGAAGCCTGGTTGATCAACTTCACCAACCCCATGGCGCGCATCTGTGCGGCCATTCACCGTTATACGCGTATCAAGGTCATCGGCTTGTGCCACCAAATCAATGCGGGCTACGCCATGGTCGGCAAGGCGCTTGACCAAGATCTGGAGATTACGGTCCCGCCCTATTTCACCAGCACCCATGCCAGCCCACGCTACTCACCGAGCATGTTTTTTACCTACCTTCAAGCCATAGAAAAAGTGCAAATCTTTGCGGCTGGGGTGAACCACTTCACCTGGATGCTGAACCTGACCGACCGCCAAACGGATGCTGATCTTTACCCCCTCTTTAAAGAGCGCTGGCAAGCACTTCCCGAGGACTTTGAACCGCTCACCCGGCGGGTGTTCGATGCCTTTGGGCTATTCCCCATTCCGGGCGATGAGCACTTATGTGAATACCTTCCCTGGGTCAGCGACCCGTTGACGAAACCCTGGGAGAAATACGAGCTCGAACTTTATGAATGGGCTGAACACGAACAGGGTCGCGAGGAAGAATGGGTACGCCTGGCACAGGCCGCGCAAGATAAGACCAGCCCGGAGGAATTTGTCCCCGGCTATAGCGAGGGTGCACTGGAAGTTATCGAGAACATTCTCTCGGACGGGCATCTGCTCTGGGAGGCAGTGAACATCCCCAACCGGGGAGCGATTACAAATCTGCCTGAAGGCGCCATCGTTGAAGTGCCCGGACTGATCACCGCCAGCGGCGTCACGGGGTCCTCGGTGGGCGAATTGCCTGAAGGAATTGCGGAATTGCTTCGTCGAGAGATCAGTGTCACCCACCTCACCGTTGAAGCTATTGCCCGTGGCGATCGCCAGCTCGCTTTACAGGCTTTACTGCTCGATTCTGTCATTCGCGATATGGATATTGCCCAGAAGATCCTGGATGATTATCTTTCAACCTATCGGGAGCATCTGCCCATATTTTGGGGTTAAAGCTGGATGAAATCGCAATTAATGCCCGTATTACCCTCTAAGTTTAATGTCTTTTAACTTTTCAAGGTTATATTGACACGGAAAATAACTCATAGTATATTAGTAATTACAGGGTAACGGAAGTTCAATATGGAGCGCGTTAGTTTTGTTCTTGTTTGGAACGTACGTTAGCATGACAGGTAGGAATTTGGTACAAAGGAGGTTTCCAAGCATGGCAGAACGAGAGTTTGGCGTTGTCAAATGGTTCAGCGGCGAAAAAGGCTTTGGCTTTATCGCTCGTGACAATGTCGATCAAGACGTTTTCGTACATTACACTGCGATCAATGTCGAGGGTTTCCGAACCCTGCGTGAAGGTCAACGAGTAGCGTTTGAAGTCTTTGTGGATGACAAAGGCCCCAAAGCCCAGAATGTCGAAATTGTTGACTGAGAAGTTATTAATTATCCATCGAACTATAAAAATGCGGTGCTCGGGTGCACCGTATTTTTAATTAAAATAACCAGACTCAGCGAGACAAATTTTTTAGTTACGGGTAGAATAAGAAAGATTAAATATATTGCCAATTAATAAGCATCTAGAGGAGTTAAGTTTATGAATCGCCACGATGTTCATCTCGTTCAACAAATTGTCGGTTACCCGTGTGTCTCGATCACGCTGCCCACCCACCGTATTGCACCTGAGAACCGACAGGATCCCGTCCGGGTGAAAAATCTTGTGCGTGAAGCTGCCAATCGGCTCACGGAAGAATTTCCTAAACGGGAAATCGAGCCCTTGTTACTCCGTCTGGAAAAACTTGCCGATAGCATTGATTATAATGTCCTGCTTGATGGCCTGGTGCTGTACGCCAACCAGGATTTCAGTCAAAGCTTTATGCTGCCCTTCTCGATACCTGAACGCGTGATTGTTGATGACACCTTTTTAACCCGCGACCTGGTGCATGCCCTCAACCATTCCATACGCTATTGGGTGCTGAGTTTAAGTGAAAAACCCACCCGTCTCTATGAAGGTGTGGGAAACCATCTCGTTGAAATCCAGTCCGAAGGTTTCCCCATGGAGCACGTCATGCCCTGCGGCAGCAAATCCTTGCCCGGCGGTAAAGGCATTAACAAGTCCGCTTACCGTGATGAATACCATCGTAAATTCTTCCGCCAGGTGGATGCCGCTTTAAAAACCTTCATGGATGCGGATCGCCTGCCGCTCATTGTGGTTGGCGTGGACCGTTACCATGCATTTTTTAACGAGGTCACCAGGTATTCAGACCTGATCTTTGGCCAAATCACTGGCAACCACGATAAAACCTCTGCTTTTGAGCTGAGTAAACTGGTTTGGCCCCTGGTTGAAACGTGGCTGGCCGAACAGCAACAACAGGCCTTAGGCGAACTGGGCAAGGCGGTCAGTGACCGCAAAGTGGCCACTGAAATCAGCGATGTTTGGCGCAAGGCTGTCGGCGGTCTCGGTCATCATTTGCTGGTGGAGGAAAACTTTGAATATCCCGCCCGTTTAGACGAGGAAAGCCAGAACCTGACGCCCGCTGAGGACGTTACCGCGCCCGACGTGATTGACGACGCGGTTGATGAAATCATCGAATTTGTGATCAGTATGGGTGGAAAGGTCACTTTCCTGAAAGATGGCCAGTTGGAAGACCATCAACGCATGGCACTCATCCTGCGCTACTAACCTGTGCTCATATCAGAACGCTTCTGATTACGAGCCATTTGTCAACCCAGCATTTAGAGGCGGTGCACACACTGCCTCTATTTTTTTCAGACAGGATCACCTGACGATACTGTATCCTAGATCCATATTAAGATAGACAATGGGAGAGAATTCTTTGGAATTACGATAAAACTCAAACCCGAAAAGCGTTCCCAGATGACAACCACATCTATCTCCCCTTAAAATTGACATAAAACAAGGAAAAGAGATATAATCTATCTTCATAGTACAGCGTACTGGTTCTGGCGCCAATTGAGAACCTGGCCAGATTAACGCCGAAACAAGGCTTGGGTTGTGGTGCCCGTCGTGAAAACTTGCAAATGTTGTTGTGTGCCCAAGTTCTGACCCGAATTTGACTAAAGAGACGTTGTTATGGTTGAAGTAGAGTTTGTAAACGAAATCCGTCCACAAATTCTGGATGAGTTCCATTTTTCAGGGAATTTTCAGCCGCGCACGCCGGAAATTGCCCGGGCTTACGAACTGGGCAAACAACTGCATCGCGACCAGTTACGCATGAGTGGTGAGCCATATTTTGAAACCCATTGTGTCTGGATTGCCGAATTTATTGATCGCCTGGTACAAAACGAAGCCTGGACGATTGCAGCGCTATTGCACGACGCAGTAGAAGACCAGGATGAAAGCCTGGCCCAGATTCAGGAATATTTTCCCGAGCCGCTGGGAAAGCATGTGGCCTACTTGGTTGACGGCGTCACTAAGATGAGCAATCCACGAGGCGGCCGTTCGCGTGAATTGGAAACCCTCCGGAAAATCGCACGCTTTCGCGATCCGGGGGTTTTTCTTATTAAACTGGCGGATAAAAGCCACAACATCATGACGCTGGAGCATATGTCGCCGCAAAAACAGCACCAGAAAGCGAGCGAAGCTATTCGGGCTTATGGCAAGCTGGCCGGTATTTTAAACTGCTACCGCTGGCGGCGCTGGTTGGAGGATATGGCCTTCCCCTATGCGGAACCGGAAGCCTATCACTTCGTGAGAGGTGAGATTGATCGCGATCCGCGCCTGGAACAGGATTTTATTAATGGGATGCTCCATCAACTACAGGAGGTGATGGAAGAAGAGGGTGTTTCTGGCAAGATACGCATTGTTGTCAATGGTTACTGGCAGGCGTGGCAAAAATTGCGCCAGATGGCGCGCGATCGACGTACTTCATTGAATGATTTCTCGGATGTTAATGATGTGATCAGCTTTCGTATGCTGGTGGCAGACGACAATGTGCCGGCTTGTTACCAATTATTGGCCCGTGTTAACCGCATGTTCAATCGCAACCTGGAGCAGGGCCGCTTTGATGATTATATCGCCAGCCCGCAACATGGCTACCGGGCTCTACAGGTGACTGCCTGGTTCCCAAATCGGGGTTCGGTGGAAATTGCGATTACCACCGAAGAAATGGAAGGCGAAAATTCGTGGGGGGTGGTGTATGCTTTGCAAAATCATAAACCGATCGCCCAGTATAAGCCCGTGCAGATCTTTACGCCTACTGGCGGCACCCGTTTTCTGCCGGATGGTTCGACGGTGTTGGATGCGGTGGCTGCTATCCAGGAGTTCTTGCTCGATAAGATCAACCGGGTTGAGGTCAACGATGAATCGCGCGAGCTGCACGAATTGGTGCACCCCGGTGACGTGGTAGAAGTGATCACCCAGGGCGCGCGCATTGTCCCTTCCAAAAAATGGCTTGAATTTTGTAATCAGACCACTGCCCGCCTGCTTCGATCGGTGTTGGTGATGGCTGCGCTTAAGCAAACCGCGGCGGAAGGGCGCAGGAAGCTCAAACCCCTGTTGAACAAACGGGGCATTGTTGACCTGGAAGATATCCAGGTTCAGGAGCGCAACAAGTTTGAAAATCTGCTCAGCTCACTGGCTGCAGCCAACCTGGATGATCTCTATTCGGCCCTGGGGGGTGGTGCAATTCTGGAGGTTGAAATTGAAGAAGCCTTTGACGAAGTTGGGATTTCAAAGGAAATTTTGGGTTGGTCAACGATCAATATTGTGGGACCAAGCAACACGAATAAACCCGGTGTGCTGGCTTATTTAGCCGGCCTGGTTTCACGGCCGGGCGGGAATATTATCCGCACAGTGAACAATACTTTCCCTGACGGTTCTTTTACCTTGCGATGGGTGATTGAAGGCTTGGATGAAGCAAAGAAGCGTGAATTAATGCAGACCTTCCTGACCTGTGATGTTAATCTTACCAATGTGGAGATTGTTTAAAAAATCCATACCTAACGCGAGCGGCGTTTTTGTTTTAAAGCGCCCTTGACTCATTCAGGATAGAGAGCAAACAGCGCCCATAAGCCAGGTTGGCTGGTCATTTGAATGTGTTGTGCCTGCATATTCTGGTTCGCGCGGTCGTGGCGGGAAAGTTCTTTCATTCAGCCAGGTGAACCCGTTAGGACAAACTGGATTTTAATGTGCATGGGGGCAATAAATGATGAACAGAGATTGGTTTTGAAATGAATTTTCCGAAGGGTCGTTTCATGAGCACCATTAAAAGAGAGCTGGTTGAAAGGGCGGGCGTCGCCCGTTTAACAATATAAATTTCGATGCTCGCGACGTTGCGATACCCATTTTATGCAGGGTGTGGATATCTCGAATAACACCATAAGTGCGCGCCTCGAGGATCTTTTTTGCACTTTGCGGTCCAATGCCGGGGATTTTAATTAATTGCGCGTAGTCACTGGTGTTGATTTCAATTGGTGCTTGTAAAAGGTGGTGTTCTGCCCATAGTAATTTTGGATCAACCTCCGGATTAAGATCGCCCTTGGGGTTGAAAGGCAGCTCTTCAAAGTCAAATCGATAATCCCGCAAGAGGAAGAAAGCCTGGTAGAGGCGGTGCTGACGCCAGGGATTCGAAGGCGGTAAGTTTTCAAAAGGCGTGTGGATCACCGGAGAGAAATTTGAATAATACGCCCGACTGATTTGAAATTTTTGGCGCAATGTTACTGTGGTTTGCAAGAGATCAACATCGGTTTCACCGACAGCACCTACCACAAATTGGGTGCAGCTGGAAGGCCAGCGTCCATTCCAGGCCAGATGTGGTGATTCGGTTTGTCGAATGCTCTCGATCATTTCCAAAGGCTTCAGCAATTCCGCAAAGAAAGCTTTTTGAGGCGCCAACCGACTGAGGTTGGTCTCGTTCGGCGCTTCCAGATTGATTGAGACACGGTCGGCCAGTTGCATGGCGCGTAAAACCTGGTCTTTTTCTGCTCCAGGCATGATCTTCAAGTGGATGTAATCTTTATAATCATATTTGTAGCGCAAGATCTCAGCCGTAGAGATCAACCGGTCTTGTGTTCGAATGCCGCCGCTAGCCAGCCCAGAGCTGAGAAATAAACCCTTGACGATGCCTGCCCGGGTGAGTTTGACCACGGCCGCGGCCAATTCATCGGGCGTCAGGCTGGCACGCGGTGTATCCCGCCCGGCGCGAAAACAGCAATAATTGCAATTCCTCTCACAGGCTGAAGATTGCATGGTTTTCAGCAGGGGAATGGTGCGCCCATTGGGAAGATGCGCCTGAGTCAGTGGGAAACGTGCTTTGAGCTCCTCGAGTTTCGGAAGACAATCCAAATTTGGATTGGGAGCCCTTATATCTTCAGCAGCTTCGAAAGGCACATTGAACGCGGTCAGCTTGATTTTCTCGAATACATCCACACTTCAATTATAGAACAAATGTTTCATTATTGCAAGGTTGTATTGGGAGGCTGTTTATCATTTGAATAAGAAAAGGCACTTATACCTTTTACTGGTGCGGGTAACAGGTGCTCGTTACTGGATCGTAACCAATGGGCAAGTATGCTAGAATAAGTTGCGTACACCTGAGCTGGCTACTATAAAAAGAGGTAATATGTGCGGGCGCTTCACATTGACGCTTGATCCAGGCAAGTTGCAAACCATGTTGGACTTGGGTCCATTTGTTCATATCATTCAACCGCGCTATAACATCGCGCCATCACAGCCTGTAGCCATTGTTAAAGATGCAGCCAAACGCGCTGTTGAGCTGTATCGCTGGGGATTGGTACCTTCATGGGCAGATGACCTGACCATTGGTAATCGATTGATTAACGCCAGGGCAGAAACTGCACACGAGAAACCCTCTTTTAGAGGAGCATTTAAATATCGACGCTGCCTGATTTTGGCGGATGGGTTTTACGAGTGGCAGGCAGCGCATAAGGGGGCCCCGAAAAAACCTTTCTTATTTAAATTGAAGAACGAGTCTCCCTTCACCTTTGCGGGCTTATACGAACATAAGCAATTACCGGAAGGGGGTGAGTTGCATACCTGCACGATCCTGACCTGCGAGCCAAACGACCTGGTGCGGGATGTGCATAACCGCATGCCGGTGATGCTGGATGAAAATACACGCTGGGCATGGTTGGAGCCTGGCGTGGACCAGATGACATTGCGAGAGATGTTGGCGCCTTACCCGGCTGAGGCGATGAAATGTTTCCCGGTGTCGCGGGCGGTTAACACACCCGATAATGACCGCCCGGAGGTGGTTGAACCGGTGAGTGGTTAAGGTGTTTTCCAAACATAAACTGCAGGCCGGAATGCCAGTTTGTCCTTGACCTCACGCAAATTGGATGGTAGAATTCCATTCGCTTATTTAAGCGCCCTCATCGTCTAGGGGACTAGGACGTGGCCCTTTCAAGGCCAAAACCGGGGTTCGAATCCCCGTGGGGGCATCAGAACGACCCAGTCATCGGGTCGTTTTTTCTATTGGAGTGTGGAGGTAAAACCGAGGCCATGGTCCCCAGGGGGGCACTAAAACGACCCAGTCATCGGGTCGTTTTTTCTATCGGGGTGCGGGGGTAAAACCGGGGCCATGGTCCCCGTGGGGCACTAAAACGACCCAGCCATCGGGTCGTTTTGGGGTGGAGACGAAAAAGTGGACACGAGCTAAGAGGCAAAAAAGCTATACTTAGCAGAACAGGAGTCCAAAATGGCAAGTAAAGCAAGAAGAAAATACCCTGAAGAGTTCAAACGAGACGCGGTTGAATTAGTCAGGAGCAGCGGAAAGAGCCAGGCTCAGATAGCACGCGAGCTCGGCACCAGCGCGCACAACTTCAACCGCTGGTGCAAAGAATATGGGGGAAAAGAAAGTGCTGTCGAGGAGCATGAAATCACTCCTGAAGCATTCAGAGCGATGGAAAGAGAACTTCGCCGTGTGAAGGAGGAAAAAGATATCTTAAAAAAAGCCTTGAACATTTTCTCCCGGAGCGGGTAGAGCGTTATGAGTTCATCCAGGAGCAAGCCGATGAGCATACCGTCAAAGATTTGTGCGCTGCCATGAAGATTCGTCGCAGTAGTTACTATGCCTGGAAACAGAGAAAGTCTGGGACACACGCAATGGAAGATGAGCTGATGAAACGGATGATCGAGCCAGTATTCAATGAGAGCAAAAGGACCTATGGCAGTCGTCGGCTCGAAGCCAGCCTGGAACAAGCCGGGATCAAGACCTCCCGTCGACGGGTCAGCCGACTGATGAAAGCAGCGGGAATGGTGCCAAAACAGGTGGAAAAATGGCATCCCCAAACCACAAAAGCAGGTGAGAATCATGAAAAAGCCCCAAATCTCCTGGACCAGGACTTCACGGCTGAACATCCCGATCAGAAGTGGGTGGTTGATATCACCTATATCGCCACAAAAGAAGGCTGGCTGTAGCTGGCAGAGATTCTGGATCTGTATTCTAG
>JAAYKH010000070.1 GCA_012522475.1 Chloroflexota bacterium
GAGGCTCTTGTTAATACTGTCAATACGGTTGGGGTAATGGGAAAAGGAATTGCCTTACAGTTTAAACAGGCATTTCCCGAAAACTTTAAGATCTATGAAAAGGCGTACCGAAAAGATAAATTGCAGCCTGGGAAGATATTGGTAGTGCCGACCGGTCAATTTATCAACCCAAAATATATTTTTAATTTCCCAACAAAAAGACATTGGCGCAGCAAGGCTCGATTAGAGGATATTGAGTTAGGGCTTACGGACTTGGTAAGGTTGGTTAAGGAACTGCATATACAATCAATCGCAATCCCACCGCTGGGATGTGGCTTTGGAGAATTGAACTGGTCTGATGTGAAACCATTGATTGAAAATGCTGCCAGTCAAATGCCGAAAGTGCAAGTAATGGTTTTTGAACCTGGTTATACACCAATTCCAGAAACAATGAAAGTGAAAACACAGCAACCTAAACTAAATTTTGGAAGAGCAGCATTGATTATGCTGATTGATCAATACCGTGTTGCAGGGTACAAGTTAACGCTCTTAGAAATCCAGAAGCTTGCATATTTCTTGCAGGCGTTAGGCGAGCCATTAAAGCTGAATTTTAAAAAAAACAAATACGGGCCTTATGCTGAGGAACTTAATTTTGTTCTTCAGCGACTGGAAGGCCACTACATACGAGGGTATGGTGACCGTAGTCAAAGCGCAGCCATCACTTTGCTGCCAGGGGCTGCTAAGGAAGCGGAGCAGTTACTTCAAGAATGCCCAGACACGCTTCGGCGTGTAAATCAGGTTGGAGAATTGATTCATGGCTTTGAAACACCCTATGGGGTGGAACTCTTAGCAACCTTACTGTGGTTAATTATTGAGGATCAGTCATTAATAGGCAATAGGCAACAGGCGATAAGAGAATTTCAAAACTGGAATAAACGTAAAAGAGATAAATTTCAGCCGAATCATATTGAAGTTGCTTGGGAAAGAATCAAAGAAGAAGAACTTGTGTGAACTTCAATTTGGGGACGTAGCGAATTGCCTAAAATCTCCGAATCTGCCATTGAAGACCTCGCCATCCAGCGCCTGAGCGAACTGGGTTATGCCTACACCCCCGGGCCCGAGCTGGCGCCGGACGGGCTAACGCCGCTGCGTGCCAGCTATGAGGACGTGCTGCTCTTGGATCAGGTCAAAGCTGCGGTTGACCGCCTCAACCCGCACATCCCCCCCGAGGCGCGCGC
Source organism: Chloroflexota bacterium (assembly GCA_012522475.1). Taxonomy (GTDB): domain Bacteria; phylum Chloroflexota; class Anaerolineae; order Anaerolineales; family Anaerolineaceae; genus Brevifilum. The sequence goes on from JAAYKH010000070.1 coordinate 1,218, forward strand.
CGAGGCACTGCGGCAGATCCAGCGGCTGCACTCTCCGGAACTTATTAGCAATAATGAGACCTTTCACCGCCTGCTCACCGAGGGGGTCAACGTCACCTACCAGCAGGCCGGTTACCCGCGCGGCGATTACGTCTGGCTGATTGATTTTGCCCACCCCGAAAACAACGAGTTTTACGTCGTCAACCAGTTCACCGTGCTGGAAAACGGCGTCAACAAACGCCCGGACATCGTGTTGTTTGTCAACGGGCTGCCGCTGGTGGTGATGGAATTAAAAAACCCGGCACTGGAAGGCGCCACCGTCAAATCGGCCTACCAGCAAATTCAAACCTATAAGGCGGCCATCCCGTCTTTGTTCCGCTATAACGCGCTCATCGTCATCTCCGACGGGCTGGAGGCGAAAATGGGCTCGCTTTCGGCGGAGTATGGGCGCTTTATGGCCTGGAAAACCGCCGACGGCATCGATGAGGCCTCGCCCCTGGTCGGCCAGTTAGAAATCCTGATCCGGGGGCTGCTGAACAAGCACACCCTGCTCGACCTGGTGCGCCATTTCACCGTCTTTGAAAAAACGGGCCGGGTTGACCTGGCCACCAACATCACCACGGTTGAAACGGTGAAAAAGATCGCCGGCTATCACCAGTATTATGCCATCAATAAGGCGGTTGAATCGGCCATCCGGGCGGCGGGCTACCGGTCGAAGCCCGGGCTGGTGAGGGAATCGCCGGCTAAATACGGCCTGCCCACGGTGGATGACCAGCCCGAGGGCGATAAAAAGGGCGGGGTCATGTGGCACACCCAGGGCAGCGGTAAATCGCTCTCGATGGTGTTTTTCACCGGCAAAATTGTGTTAGCCCTCGACAACCCCACCGTCCTGGTGATCACCGACCGCAACGACCTGGACGATCAGCTGTATGATACCTTTGCCGCCTCGACCCAGCTTTTGCGGCAGGAGCCCGTACAGGCTAAGGATCGGGCACACCTGAAAACATTGCTCAAAGTTGCCTCGGGCGGGGTGGTCTTCACCACCATTCAAAAGTTCTACCCCGATGCGGGCGATTTTTACGAAGAACTCTCTGACCGCAAAAACATCATCGTGATTGCCGATGAAGCGCACCGCACGCAGTACGGTTTTCACGCCAGAACAATCGACGAGCTGGATGCCGACGGCCGGGTGATCGGCCAGCGCACCGTGTACGGCTTTGCCAAACACATCCGCGACGCCCTGCCCAACGCCACCTTTATTGGCTTTACCGGCACGCCCATCGAGCGCACCGACAAAAACACCCCGGCCGTGTTTGGCAACTATATCGACATTTACGATATTGCCAATGCCGTTGAAGATGGCGCCACGGTAAAAATTTATTACGAAAGCCGGCTGACAAAAATTGGGTTGAGCGAGGAAGGTAAACAGTTAATCAAAGACCTGGATGAAGAATTAGACCGGGAAGACCTTTCCGAGACTCAGCAAACCAAGGTTAAATGGACACAGCTCGAGGCGTTGGTGGGCAGCAAAAACCGCATTAAAAAGATCGCCGAAGATATTGTGCACCACTTCGAACAGCGCCAGGAAGCCTTTGAGGGCAAAGCGATGGTGGTGACCATGTCGCGCCGAATTGCGGCAGACCTGTACGCCGCCATAGAGCGCATCCGGCCCGGATGGCATCACCCCGATTTGAACCTGGGCACAATGAAAGTGGTCATGACAGCCGCATCCTCCGATGGCCCCCAGATGGCGCGGCACCATACCAACAAAAGTCAGCGCCGCGCCCTGGCCGACCGCATGCGCGCCCCCGATGATGCATTAAAACTGGTCATCGTGTGCGACATGTGGCTGACCGGCTTCGATGTGCCCTCACTGCATACCATGTACCTGGATAACCCGATGAAAGGCCACACCCTGATGCAGGCCATTGCCCGGGTTAACCGGGTGTATAAGGATAAGCCCGGCGGATTAATTGTGGATTACCTGGGCATTGCCGCCGATTTAAAACAGGCGCTTTCATTTTATTCGGATGGCGGCGGCAAAGGCGACCCGCTCCTGCTGCAGGAACAGGCCCTGGTGCTGATGCATGAAAAGCTCGAAGTGGTGATGCAGATTTTGAACGGGTTTAATTACCGGGACTATTTCACCGCCGATACTTCTAAAAAACTGTCGATCATTCTGGCAGCAGAAAACTTCATCCTGGGCATCGAAAACGGAAAGAAACGCTTCCTTGATGAGGTGACCGCCCTGTCAAAAGCCTTTGCGCTGGCTGTCCCGCAAGCAGAAGCAATGGCCATCAAAGACATGGTGGCTTTTTTTCAGGCGGTTAAAGCCCGGTTGGTAAAGTTCAACCTCACTGGCACCGGCAGAACCGATGAGGAGCTTGAAACAGCCATCCGTCAGGTGATCGATCAGGCCCTGGTTTCCGAGAAAGTGATTGACGTGTTCGATGCCGCGGGGATTAAAAAACCCGATATTTCCATCCTTTCCGAAGAGTTTCTGCTGGAAATTAAGGGCATGGAACATAAAAACCTGGCGCTGGAGACCTTGAAAAAACTATTGACGGATGATATTAAAGCGCGCGAAAAGAAAAACCTGGTACAGAGTAAGGCCTTGATGGAATTGTTAGAAAACTCGATCAAGCGTTACCACAATAAAATTATCACCGCGGCCGAGGTGATCGATGAATTAATTGCCCTGAGCAAACAAATCAAAAGCATGGACCGTGAACCCGGCGAAATGGGGCTTTCGGACTTTGAATACGCGTTTTACACCGCCGTTGCCGATAATGAAAGCGCCAGGGAATTGATGCAGGTAGAAAAACTGAGAGAGTTGGCGATTGTGTTAACCGAACGCGTGCGCGCTAACGCCACCATCGATTGGACCATCAAAGAAAGCGTTCGGGCAAAATTGCGGGTCATGGTCAGGCGTACCCTGCGCAAGTTTGGCTATCCGCCTGATATGGAAAAACTGGCCACAGAAACCGTCTTAAAACAAGCCGAGCTGATTGCCGATGAATTAACTCGAGCTTAGCCGGCATCAACCCATCAGCCCCATCATTAAAAAATAAAGATCACGGCCGTGCGTAAATACAGCCGTGATCTTGTATTTCAAACAACAGGGTTTGTGGGTTTTAGCGGAAGCTCTTCACCTTATCCATAAACTCTTTTACGCGAGCCTGGTCGACATGGTTTTCAAACTTTCCGTCGATCTTGAAGGTGGTGCCCACAACGGCGCCGTCGGCGAACTTGAGCTGATCTTCCACGTTGGTCAGTCTCACACCCGTGTTGGCAAACACAACCGTATCTGGCACAGTATCTTTCACCTGCTTCAATACCTGGGCATCCGTCTCGGCGCCGGCGGTCAGGCCCGACACACACAGTGCATCCGGGCGGTGGTTAAACACCGTCGATTTTGCAATCTGTGTAATATCTCTGTGCTGCAAATACACCGCGGCTTCGGGCACGATGTTGAACAGCAGTTTGACATCGTCGGCCTGGATAGCGCGCTGGTGGCGCACAACCGCGCCGGTATTGGTATCCCACAAGCCAAAATCAGATGCATACACACCAGAGAAGATCTCGCGGACGAATTTAGCGCCCGTGGCTACTGCCAGGTCGAGCGATCGTGCCGGATCCCACAGCACGTTCACGCCAAAGGGAATGCGGATATCTGGCATTAACTCGCCGATAATGCGGGCCATCGCTGCCACGGTGACCGTTTCCACCTTTGTCAGGTAGGGCAGGCTGAACTCATTCGAGATCATAACGGCATCCACGCCGCCAGCCTGCAAGGCCAAGAAGTCCTTTCGGGCCCATTCAATCACGTCTTTCATGCCTTTTTCCTTATCGAAATAAGGGTCGCCCGGCAAAGCGTTCAGGTGGCACATTGCGATAATCGGTTTTTTAGTGTTAAATACATCTTCCAGCCATTGGATACTCATCTTTTTTACTCCTTTTACTAATTATCTTTCGTTATCTGAAATCTCATGCATCAGAGATTTAGTTTGTTCGTATAAATTTCTAAAAATCTTGTAATTAAAATTATAAGCACTTACTCCTGTCTCCTGCGGGGTAACAACATGGCGCATTCGTACCCACTTTGAAATATCTGAATAACCGTCAAACACGCCCACGCCAATGCCTGCCATGAAGGCGTCTCCATAACTGGCGCCGATTTGCTGCTCGGGAACGTACAGCGGCACGTTGGCAACATCACTGACAATCTGCATCCATTCCATGTTTTTTGTTCCGCCGCCGACCGCCAAAATGCGCTCGGGGTAAACATTTTCTAATTGCATTTCTTCCAGGTTATGTCGGATGCCATAAGCCACCGATTCCAGCAGCGAGCGGTAAACATCCGCCCGGGTGTGTTTTATACTCAGGCCAAAAACAACGCCTTTTGCCCGCGGGTCGTGCAATGGTGTGCGTTCCCCCTCAAAATAGGGCAGGGTCACCAGACCGTTGGCGCCCGGCGGTGAGGTCGCCGCCAAATCGGCCAGGGCCGCGTAAGCGTTCGGCCCGCCCTGGTGCTCTTGTTCCTGTTCAGACTGGCCAAATTCATTTAAAAACCAGCGCGTCAGGCTGCCCGAGGTGGACAGACCGCCCAAAAAAGCATAGGTGCCCTTGTCGAGGAAGTTGCTGGCCCAAAACTTCTTGGGCTTGATGATGCGATCGGTCTGCAAAATGAAGAAGATGCTGCTGCCAAACATGAGCATCATATCGCCCACATTGGCCAGACCGGCGCTGATAGCCTCTGCCGAGGCGTCGGTGGTGCCGACGATCACCGGGGTGCCCTCTGCCAGGCCGGTCTCCGCGGCTGCTTGTGCGGTCACCTCACCCACCACCTCATGAGACCAGTAGTAATCAGGTAAGCGGTCGATCTCGGTGATATGCGCTTCCATTTCATCCACGTAGGCAATGCCGGCGGAATTAAACAGCGGCGCAAATGCCCCGGCGGTGTAGATGTCGATCGTCGCTTTACCGGTGAGCTTGTAAACCAGGTAAGATTCGCTGGTTAAGAAATACCGGGTTCGCTCGTAAACATCCGGCTCATTATTACGGATCCACAAAATTTTTGGGCCCGACGACTGCGAGTCCAGGGTTAGCTCGCGAAAGTGCGGGATACTGCTGGTTTTCAA